>JAIOSY010000009.1 GCA_021107375.1 Sulfurimonas sp. | reverse complement strand
TCACCTTTACGACGAAGTTTTAATCCCTCTTCCAAAATCTCCATAAAGTCGTCAGCTTCCTCCTCTTCTATCTCCATATCAGCATTTCTAGTAACTCTAAAAGAGGCATATTTTATAAGAGAATAACCTGGAAAAAGATCTTCGACATGTTGAGCAACTAAACTTTCAATAGGAACATATGTTCCACTCTCAAGTTCAATAAAACGAGTTAAAACACGAGGTACACGGATAAGTCCAAATCTTTTTATTGATTCATCATCATTATCGCTAAGTTTTACAATTAAACCAAAACTTAGATTATTTAAATGAGGGAAAGGGTGTGTCGCATCGATGGCAATAGGGATAATAACTGGATAAATATTCTCTTGAAAATATTTTTTTAATCTATTTTTTTCATTTTGGCTTACTTCATTGAAAGATTTTATAAATACTCCATCAAATTCTAGTTTTTTAAGAATTTCACCCATGCAATGTTCTATAACTTGTTGCTCTTGGTGTAGGTATTTTCTAATTTCCCGAAGTTGTTGAAGAGGAGTTAGTTTATCAGCTCCTGAGACAATAATCCCAGCTGCAAAAAGCTTTTTAAGACCTGCAACACGAATCATATAAAACTCATCTAAATTAGTTCCATAAATCGCTAAAAATTTAAGACGCTCTAAAAGTGGCAAAGATTCATCCTGAGCCTGTTTTAAAACTCTAGTGTTAAATTGCAACCATGATAGTTCACGGTTATTATAAAGGTTCGGATTTTTAAGGTTAATAATCACGCATAATCCTTATAGTTGTATTTTCGTCCATTATATCCCAAAAGTGATTATGAGTTGGTTACTTTATAACGCCTGTTCCTTTATAATTTGCCGAATGGTAGATTGTTACACCATTTTTTCTAGCATAATATCTCAGAAGAAGATTTTGTAAAGTTGGTTCTATTGATGGGGCGAACCACGCGTTGTTGCTCATGGCAATTACAAATTTTACATCACCCTCATATATCTCTTGGCATGTGGCTTCATAGCAGATGGCATTTCTAAATTTTTCACCTTTAATTATAAAATCAGTTGGTTTTTTAGCTTGGATAAAATCAGATTGTCCTGAGAAAAAAGTATCATTTATGATTTTTTGAGCAAATTTTGGAAGCGGAATATACTCTCCAAATGGAACTAAAACCATTTTTTTAGCAACGCTATAGTTTGAATTTTGAAATATATAGGTAACATTAAAATTATTATTACCCTCTTTTAAAAGTGAACCAGCAATTATTGTTATATCTTTTGATAAAAATAGCAGATTATTTATAAGTGTTTTTTTTCTATTTAGATATAAAGGAAAAACTGATTCAGGTAATACCACTATATCATAGTCCTCTTTGATAGCTGTTTGAATCTCATGAAATATCATCTTTAGAGTAGGATTTAAACTCTCTCTCGTCCATTTTTTATCTTGTTTTATATCAGTAGCAATAAGTTTGATTTTTAGTTTAGAATCTTTTTGAAGAGGGGGATTAAAATTAAATGCTAAAAGTATTAAAACTAAAGGGGCATAGGTAAAAGGTTTTTTAATATACTTTGGTAGTGAAAGTGCGAGTAAAACAAGAATAAGTTGGTATTTAAATATACCGATGTAACTCTCTATAAAGATAAGTTCAATCTGTAGCCAGTTCCAGTCAAAAGGCTCAAAAAAACTAAGACCAAAGAGTAAAATAGCTCTTATATAAACTTTGTTAGTAAGTGCCAAAACACCAAAGAAAAGCATATAGATAAAACCAAAACCTATGGTTATAATAGGTGTCATATACCCAACACCCTGATACTTAAAACTGTATCCAATCCAGTAAAACCAAAGTAAACCGATTAAAAATCCAGCAATCAATATAGAGCGTTTTGGAGAATAAAGAAAAAGTGCAAGAGAACTTAATCCAAAAATAGTGTTTATAAACTTAAATGAAAATCCAAAATGTTCTAAATATATAAAAGAGGTGAAAAATAGGGCAATAGCAACCCCACATGCCAAGTCATATTTTAATTTATGAATCATTGGTAATTTAATGAGATTTATCTAACATCTTCATTTTCAGATAATTTTGCATCATAAACAACTATCTTATTTCTACCAGTTGTTTTTGCACTGTATAAGGCTGTATCTGCTAGTTTTATACATTTCCAAATAGTATCTTCATCCCTTGGAAATTTTGAGATTCCAATACTCATGGTTTTTTGCATAGTTTCATCATCTCCAACATCAAACACTAAATCTGCAAAATTTGAATGTATTTTTTTTGCGACTGCCATAGTCCCATCGTCACTGGCATTATGAAGCATAACAACAAACTCTTCCCCGCCATAACGGATAGCTAAGTCTGATTCTCTGATACTATTTTTTAGTAGTTTTCCAATTTCTACAATAACTTTATCTCCAATATCATGTCCATAAGTATCGTTAACCATTTTAAAGAAGTCAACATCAAGCATCAGAACACTATATGTTTCACCATCTCTTTGTGCCTGAGACATAACTTGGTCGATAAACTCTTCTAAAAATCTTCTGTTATAAAGACCGGTCATTCCATCTCTTAAAGAGGTGTCTTTTAGTTTTTCGGTTAATACTTTACTCTCTACAACAGGTTTAGCTGCTTCAAGATAATGTTTTATATTTGGAATTATGGAGTTTATTCTAGTTATTTCAGATTTATCTTGAGCCATGATTGATAAAACTAAAGAGACTTCATTATTTATATTAAAAAATATACAAATATATTCTGTTTGATTATTTATACACCCTTTACATATCTTTGTAAAATTTGTAG
>JAIOSY010000262.1 GCA_021107375.1 Sulfurimonas sp. | reverse complement strand
TTAATAGTTATTTAGGTCTATTTAGATATAATTCGCTTCATATTTAAGGGGAAGATGCTTTAGCCGTGCATTTGGCATGTGAGCAGACTTGTATCATCTCCTTAATTTTAAAGGATTATGATGCAAGAAAATGCACAAGAAAACTCTTCAACAGAAGAAAAAACAATCACATTCGATGACTTAGGTTTAAAAAACGAGATACTTAGAAGCGTAAAATTCGCTGGTTTCACAACTCCAAGTCCTATCCAAGAAAAAGCAATTCCATTTATTTTAAATGGTCGTGATATTGTTGGTCAAGCACACACTGGTACTGGTAAAACAGCTGCTTTTGGTCTTCCAGCACTTAACAACATGAAAATTAATGGTACTGTTGAGATGTTAGTTATAACACCAACAAGAGAATTAGCTACTCAAGTTTCAGATGAAATCTTTAAGTACGGTAGAAATGTAGGTGCTAAAACAGTAACAGTTTATGGTGGTAGTTCATACAACCGTCAACTAGATTTAATTAACCGTGGAGCATCTGTTGTAGTTGCAACTCCAGGTCGTCTTTTAGATATTCTAAAAAGAGGAATGTTAAAAAACTTTGCTCCAAGTGTAGTAGTTTTAGATGAAGCTGATGAGATGCTTGATATGGGATTTTTAGATGATATTAATGAGATTTTTTCATTTTTACCAACTAATCGTCAAACACTACTTTTCTCAGCAACTATGCCTCAACCTATCAAAACTCTAGCTTCTAGAATTCTTGATAACCCAGAGTTTATCTCTATCACTAAGGGTGAAACTACAAACTCTGATATTGAACAACTTTATTATGTAATTGAAGAATCAGAAAGAGATGATGCAATTATCCGTTTAATGGATGCAGAAGATACAAAAAAATGTGTTGTTTTTTGTAGAACAAAATCTGAAGTTGATAGACTAAGTAATGTTTTAAGTAATGCTGGTTATTTAGCAAATGGTCTTCATGGAGATATGGAGCAAAGACAAAGAGAAACTGTTATTAAAGGTTTCAAACAAAACTCTGTAAAAGTTCTTGTTGCTACTGATGTTGCTGCTCGTGGTATCCATGTAAACAATATCTCTCATGTTTTCAATTACCATATCCCATTTGATCCAGAGTCTTATGTTCACCGTATCGGTAGAACTGGTCGTGCTGGAACTAAGGGTAAAGCTATTACATTGCTTACTCCACTAGAGTTTAAAGAACTTCAACGCATCAAAAATAAAGTTGGAACTTCAATGGGTCACGCTTTTATCCCAAGTAAAAATGACCTAAGAGCTTCAACTGTTGATGCCCTTGTTAAAAAAGTTGAAGAGCATAAAATTTATGATGAAGCTCATATAGTTTTAGACAAACTTAGAGAAGATATAGATGAAGAACAAATGGCTTACAAACTTATCTCAATGTTATTAGATCAACAAGAGATTAAAGGGCCAAACGCTATTGGTATCCCTGCTGATAGACTTGATGCTGTTCTTGCTCGTGCTGCACAGCGTGGTGGTGGAAATAGTAGAGGTCGTGGTAGAAGTCGTGGTAGAAGTGGTGGTAGCAGTAACTACAAAGGAAACCGTGATAGAAACCGTTCAGGTGGTGGTGAGCGTTCAGGTGGAGGCGGTAGTTACCGTGGAAATCGTGAAGGTGGAAGTAGAGACGGTGGTGGTTACCGTGGAAACCGTTCTAGCTCAAACAGACACAGAGACTAAACCTCAAAATAACTTCTTGGCATGCGGAAATTCCCACATGCCAACTTCTTTAAACTTCAAAAAAATTCGATATAATTGTCAAAAAAGAGATTTGTATGATAATTTATGAAGATAATGAGATTTATGTAGAAACAGAAGAAGCTGAAATTCCTTGGCTAAAAATTTTTACAAAAGAACCTTATAGAGAATTAGGTGATGTTCCAAAAGAGTTACGTGCAAAACTTTGGGATGTTTATGATTTAGTAGAATATGAGATGAAAAAATACTACAACCCTAAAAAAATAAATATGGCATCATTTGCAAATATGCTTCCAAGAGTTCATATTCATGTAATGGCTAGATTTGAAAATGATAGTTATTTTCCAGAGCCTATGTGGGGTAAAAAAATGAGAAATAGTGATTTAACTCTTCCTGATGAGAAAGAGTTTCATAAAAGAGTTTCTGAGACTTTAGCCTCAAAATATACTTAAATTATTTTTTTGGTGAAAAAGGAACTAAAGCTGAACCCCAAGTTAACCCACCACCAAAAGCATCTAAAAGCATTAGTTCACCTTCTTTAAGTGAACCATCTTCATAAATATCATTTATCGCCATTGGAATTGAAGCACCTGAAGTATTACCATATTTTTCAACAGTAACAATAACTTGCTTCTGTGTTAATTTTAGAGCATCACCAACAGCTTTAATTATTCGATAATTTGCTTGATGAGGAACAAAATGATTTATATCAGTACCATCAAGATTATTGTCTGCTAAAATCTCTACAACATCTTTAGTTAAAGTACGAACAGCAACTTTAAAAGTTTCATTACCCTTCATCTGCATAAAACATGCGCCAGCTTCTTGGTCAAGAGAATCGTGAGGAGAACCTGTTCCACCATTTGGTGTCATAAGTAAATCAGCATAACTTCCATCAGCACCAGTATGAACATCTATAATAGCTTCATCTTTATTATCTGTTGCAGAAATAACAGCAGCACCAGCACCATCACCAAATAAAATACAAGTTCCTCTATCACTATAATCAGTAATCGCAGACAATTTCTCAGCACCGATAATCAAAATATTTTTCTTCATACCTGATTCAATAAATGCTTTTGCTATTGATAAAATATACACAAAACCTGTACAAGCAGCAGAAATATCAAATGCAGTTACATTTCCAAGTCCAAGTTTTGTTGAGATAATAGTCGCAGTAGATGGCATACAAAAATAATCAGGTGAGATAGTTGCACAAATAACCATATCTATCTCTGAAGAATCAATTCCACTACGCTCTATAGCAAGTTTTGCAGCTTCAACACCCATATCACTAGTTGTTTCATTCTCACCTGCAATATGACGCTCTTTAATACCTGTTCTTTTAGTAATCCACTCATCAGAAGTATCTACCATAGTAGCTAAATCTTCATTTGTTAATATTTTACTTGGAACATAAGCACCAATCGAACGAAACGCTGCATAAGCCATATTAAGCTTCCTTTTGTTTAAGTATCTCTAATCTTGTTACAATATGCTCATTTACACCAGTATCTACATAAGATATAGCTTGATAAATTGCATTTTCAATTGCCTTAGCATTACTTTTACCATGACTAACAATTGCACAACCTTTTATACCAATAAGTGGAGCACCACCAATTTCAGCATAATCAATTTGTTTTTTAAGAAGTTTAAAAACTTTTCTCATAAGAAGTGCACCAGTAATAGCGATAGGAGATTTACGGATATAATCTTTAATAAGTTGACTAATAGTAGATGCAACCCCTTCACTAGCTTTAAGAACAAGGTTTCCAACAAAGCCGTCACAAGTAATTACATCACAACTTCCATTAAAAATATCACTACCTTCAACATTTCCTTTGAAACCTTGATAGCCTTTTAAAAGTTTAAAAGCTTCTTTTGTAACTTCATTGCCCTTAGAATCTTCTTCCCCATTTGCCAAAACACCTATATTTGGATTTTCAATTTTTAGCAAATCTTCTGCATAACATCCACCCATAACTGCGAACTGAGCTATATGTTCAGCTTTAGAATCAACATTTGCACCAGCATCAAGTAAAATCGAACGACGCCCAGTTTTTGTGGGCATAAGAGTAGCAAGTGCTGGACGAGATACACCCTTAAGGCGACCAAGTCTAAGAGTTGCAAGTGTCATAGTCGCACCACTGTGTCCAGCAGATACAACACCATCAGCTTTACCATCTCTTACAAGTTCAACTGCTTTATAAATAGTACTCTCTTTTCTTTTTACGGCATCAGTTGCAGCATCACTCATAGAGATTACATCATCAGTTTCTACTATAGAAATCTTATCTCTATAACGCTTGGGTAACAGAGGTAAAATTTCTGATTTTTTTCCTACGAGAATAGGTATGAATTGTTTTTTCTTAAGTGCTTGAATACAACCTTTAACAATTGGCTCAGGACCAAAGTCCCCGCCCATTGCATCAATAGCAATTTTAACCATTGACTATTTATACTCACCAGTAGTTGGGTTGATGTGGTGTGGTAATCTATATGTTCCATCTGCATCTTTAACTGGTTTAGCTAAAGTGATTTTATAGTGAGTTCTTCTTTTTGCTGAACGCGAATGAGATACTCGTCTCTTAGGTACTGCCATAATTTATTCCTTTATTTAAATTTTGTTTGTAAAATTTATTTACAATTTTCGCAACTATGATAGTCGCTTTTGATAAGTTCAATCTCAGAGTTTAAAAGCTCTTCAATATCTACCGTATCATTAAAAGATTCAACAACATCTAATTCAATGCTATTATCATCTTTAAAAATACCATCACAAATGAAGAATTCAACATCTTCATCCACTGATAATTTAAATTCTTCACCACAAACATCACACGGCTTAATTAAAAACCCATTGAGATTTGCTTTGAGCAAAATTAATTTACCAGAATGATACTCTAAATAACCTTTAAAAGTTATTTCATCAGATTTTACTTTAAAATCTAAGGGTGTTTTTGTTACTTTTCGAAGAGTTACTTTCAAAAGTTTTACTTAAGAAATTTCTCTTTCTGAAAAGAAAAATGCAATCTCAATAGCTGCATTTTCAACAGAATCACTTCCATGAACTGCATTTGCATCTATATTTTCAGCGAAATCTGCACGGATAGTACCAGCTTCAGCTTCTTTAGGGTTAGTAGCACCCATTAAATCACGGTTAATTTGCATTGCATTTTCACCCTCTAAAACTGAAACTACAACTGGTCCACTAATCATGAAATCAACTAAGTCACCAAAGAAAGGTCTCTCAGCGTGAACAGCATAAAATGCTTCAGCATCCATACGAGAAAGTTGAATCTTTCTAGTAGCAGCTATTTTAAGACCATTACTTTCAAATCTGTCTAAAATTTTTCCGATAACACCTTTAGCAACTGCATCTGGCTTAATTATTGATAGTGTTCTTTCCATCAAATCTCCTGTAAAAATATAAAATTAGGATGGAATTGTACCGAAAAAAAGATTGATTTATGTTTAAAGTGAAAAAAAGATTGAGTTTACTACAAAAACTGTAGATTTTACAAAGATAAAAAAATGAAGCACTTAAAAGTGCCTCATAAATAAAAAGACTATTCTACTACAGCTTCTTTATTTGATCTTTGATCATCTGTGATGTCATCACGATGTTCTGGGCTATCACCGATAGCATCCCAAGTGATACAACCCTCCGTTGGACATGCAGTTGCACAAGCTGGTTCGTCATGATGACCAACACACTCTACACATTTATCAGAGTAAACATAATAAACATCCTCATCTGTTGGATTATCATCCTCATCTACAATTGCTTCTACTGGACATTCATCGATACAAGCACCACAGTTGATACAAGTGTCATTAATAATTACTGCCATATTTTCTCCTTAAATATTTTGTAAACAAACTATACACTTAAGATTTTTAAATGTAGCTAAAATGAACTCCATTAAAATAAAATTTACTTAAAAGTTACAAATCTAAATAGTTTTTAATCTCATCTACCCTATTTATTTTTTCCCAACTAAAACCATCTTCTTCTCTTCCAAAATGTCCATAAGAAGCAGTTTTTCTATAAATTGGACGAAGTAAATCTAAAGAATCTATAATCCCTTTAGGAGATAAATCAAAAAGTTCTTTTACACATGATTCTATTTTCTCTTCATCTACCTTGCCAGTACTATGAGTATCTACCATTATAGAAATAGGTTGAACAACACCGATGGCGTAAGCAATCTGAATAGTAGCCCTATCACATGCTCCAGCAGCTACAAGATTTTTAGCCACATGCCTAGCGGCATAAGCTGCACTTCTATCAACTTTAGTTGGATCTTTACCTGAAAATGCTCCACCACCATGAGGACAACTTCCACCATAAGTATCAACTATAATTTTTCTACCCGTCAATCCAGCATCACCTTGTGGACCACCTATAACAAATTTACCAGTTGGATTAATATGTATAACAGTATCATTATTCATCATATTTTTAGGGATAACTTGGTTTATAACTTCAACTATCATATCCTCTCTAATCTGTTTTTGAGAAACATCAGGGGAGTGTTGGGTTGAGACTACAACCGTATTAACAGAAACTGGTTTATCTCCAATATATTTAACACTTATTTGTGCTTTTCCATCAGGACGAAGATAAGGAACAATCCCCTCTTTTCTAACTTCAGCTAAGCGTTGAGTTAAACGGTGTGCTAAATGGATTGGGAGAGGCATAAGAACATCTGTTTCACGACAAGCATAACCAAACATCATCCCTTGATCACCAGCTCCAATCTCCCCACTTTCTCTATCAACACCTTGGTTAATATCAGGAGATTGCTCCCCTATCCCATTTAGGACTGCTGCGGCTCTATAATCAAAGCCATAATTTGCATCCGTATAACCAATCTCTTGGATAACCTTTCTAGCTATCTCTTGCATTGGGGCATAAGCTGTTGTCTTAAGTTCACCTGCGATTACACAAAAACCATTAGATACTACTGTTTCACATGCCACTCGTGCATCAGTATCTCTCTCAATTATATAATCCAAAATTGCATCACTGATTTGATCAGCCATCTTATCAGGATGCCCTTCTGTTACAGACTCTGAAGTAAATATATACTCTTTAGTCATCGATTTTCCTTGTTGAGTTATAAAGTCTAGCTCTATAAATCGATGAAATTATAGCAAGAGTAAATTAAAACTACTTTTTAGAATTAAGTCTTGAAAAATACTTCTCATCATGCTTACAAACAGGACAATTTTTAGGAGCTTTTTTTCCATAATGCACATGCCCACAAATCTCACAAATCCAAGCTTCCTCTTCATTTTCACTTGTGAATTCAGCATCAGCTTCTAATCTTTCTAAAAGCATTTTAAACATTTTTTCATGTTCCACCTCTACTTTACCGATTCCAGTAAATAATCTTGCAGCTTCTTTATAACCCTCATCTTTTGCAATTTTAGCAAAGTCAGGATACATTGTTAAGTTCTCATATGACTCTCCATCTATAGCCATTTGAAGATTCTGAGCAGTTGAACCCCAACTCTCCTCTGAGTCATTTATCATTCTATTAGATAATGCTAGTTCAAGTTTAGCATGAGTTTTTTCATTGTTTGCTGCTCTTTGAAAATGTTCTGCTATATCTCTATAACCCTCTTTTTGAGCAGTTTTAGCAAAATACTCATACTTATTTCTAGCTTGTGATTCACCTGCAAATGCTTTAAGTAAATTTACAACTGTTAGATTCTCAGTTATCATAACCATAGCCTCTCCACAACAATGAAGCTCTCCACCACCAACGCTTTGTACTTCTACTTCATTACCACATCTGTTACACTTATATGTTTCATACTGTCTCATTTCAAACTCCTATCTCTTTTAGCTTATAAGATTGTACTCTCTTAAACTTAAAGGATAATAATTATCTTTTAATAAATTATTGTAGCTTTAAGTATAAATAATAATTTTTATCCTTTATTAGAAATTAGTGTATAATTCCATTATGATTAATTATACAGATATTTTAAGACAACATAATTTAAAGGCTACTCCCCAAAGATTGGCTATTACAGATGTACTATATGTGCAAGGTCATATAACCATTGAGAGTTTATATAAGGTGATGGTAAAAAAATTTAACTCTATCTCACTTGCTACTATATATAAGAATATTAACCTGATGTTAGAAAATTCTTTTATCCAAGAGGTTAAAATTCCACATGCCAAATCAGTTTATGAACTTACAAAAGAGAACCATTCACACTTTGCATGTGAAAAATGTGGAGAGATTCAAGATATTATTATTGATTTAGATAATATAATAAATGAAGTTGCAAGAACAAACACTTTTAAGATAAATTCAAGTGATTTAGTTCTATCAGGTTTATGTAAAAATTGTCAGCAAAACTAAAAGATAAAATTTATCCTTAAATAAAAATATTACTTTACTTGGACTAAGATTAATTAATATTCTTTAGCTAAAATTCCACCATAAATTAAACAAACACAAGGACATATATATGTTAGTAACAAATCAAGCTCCAGACTTTACAGCAACAACAGTTTTAGGTGACGGTTCAATCGTTGAAGATTTCAAATTATCAGAGAATATGGGTGAAAAAGGTACAGTTTTATTTTTCTATCCACTAGATTTTACTTTCGTATGTCCTTCTGAGCTTATCGCTTTTGATCACAGACTTAAAGAGTTCAAAGATCGTGGTGTAGAAGTAATCGGTTGTTCTGTAGATAGCCAATTTTCTCACTTTGCATGGAGAGAAACTCCAATCAACGAAGGTGGTATCGGTAGAGTTGGTTACCCACTAGTAGCTGACCTTACAAAACAAATCTCTAAAGATTACGATGTACTTTTCGGTGGAGCAGTTGCTCTTCGTGGTTCATTTTTAATAGATGCTAAAGGTGTGGTTCGTCACGCAGTTATCAATGACTTACCACTTGGTAGAAACATTGATGAGATGTTAAGAATGGTAGATACTATGCAGTTTACTGATGAGCACGGTGAAGTTTGTCCTGCTGGTTGGGTAAAAGGTGACGAAGGTATGAAAGCTACAACTGAAGGTGTTGCAGAATACCTAGGTAAGCACGAAGGTGACTTATAGTCCTTTAAACGACTCGAAATAGCAACGCATTTTCTGCGTTGTTCTTTCGTCAGATACTTATAGTATCCTTCCTCAATCACGCCTTGAATTTACATTACTATTTCAAGTCTTACTTTTTAAAATATTCTTTAAATCTTTTGTATAAACCATGAAAAACTTGCCTGAGATATTAAAACTTGCAAGTTATCTATACTTTCTTTATTTTGTATAACTATATTAAAACACAACACTCTCAACAATCCCCAAAACTTTATCCAAAACATCATCACTAACTTTCTCTACAAACTTAACTTTTCTTACTCTATAGTCTATAGATTTTATCTGTTCCGTCATTATAAAGCCTGTTAGT
>JAIOSY010000219.1 GCA_021107375.1 Sulfurimonas sp. | reverse complement strand
TTCTTTTAAAAAACACTTCAGCACCATATTCTTTTGAAATCTTTGCTATATCATCAGAATCTGTACTTATAACAATATGTTCAAATAATTTACTTTCCTTTGCTTGTTCTATTGTATAAGCAATTAGATGTTTACCGTTAATAGGTTTAATATTTTTATTTTTAACACCTTTTGAACCACCTCTTGCACATATTGTACATAATACTTTTACATCTTTCATCTATATCTCCTCATATAATATAATACAAATAGCCAATATTTACACTACCAAGTAGGTAAAAATCAAATTCAGTAGTAGACTAAAATGTTATTACTAAGTTAGAGGCATTACAGATTAATCAAATTTAAAAAGACTAACAATTTCTCCTTATTGAGAGATATATTTCATCAATCTTGGAAAGCATTTAGCGTTTAGTTTGAGTAACTTACATATAGGATGCAATAGAGAAACAGTATTGTTTCTACTATCTATAGTTATGAGGCTGTAAGAAGGAACTAAACACTTAAAATAAGGTTGATAAAATGTATTATGTAGGGATAGATATAGCAAAACAATTTCATATAGCTTGTGTACTTGATGAGTCAATAAATTCATAGTTAAAAATCTTAGAATTGAATCTGAGATTAGTGATTTTAGTCTGCTTCATTCTGAGTTGATAAATATCACTCAGGATAAAAGTAAATTTCTAATCGGTATGGAAGCTACAGGACTTCTATTTGAGAACTTGTATATCTTTTTACAAAAGCAAGGTTACAATGTGGTATTATTGAATCCATATCAAACCACTAGGTTTAGAGAGATGGACACAATGAAGTATGTAAAGAAGATAATATAGATTCTCAAATGATAGCTGTTCTTTTAAAGAGTGGTCGTTACTCAGAGGGTTATGTTAGTGAAGATTTATATCAAGCTATAAAATCTTTGTATAGACACAAAGCTACACTTATGCAAGAGATGAAGTCTGCTAAAAGACAGGTGAGTACAACACTAGTTGTTGTATTTCCTGAGTTTGAGCAGATTATCAAAGATCCATTTAGTGTATCTGGCATGGCACTTCTTGATAAGTATCCAACTGCTAAGCACTATAAAGGTGCTAGTGGCGAGAGGATACTTAAAATCTTTAAAAATATTAAAGGCAATAATTTCAATTTACAAAAAGCAAATGATTTATTAGACCTCGCAAGACTTACTATCTATCAGGGTAATGCTAAAGATGAAAGAGCTTATGTTATTCACTCTAATCTTAGAAGAATCAGATTCTTAAAAGAAGAGATACAAACATGCGAATCTCAAATGTTTACACTACTAAATGATGCTAACACTACTATTGAAACATCACAAGATGATAAAGTCTATATTGCTGATTTAGTTGATAATCTTCGCTCTATTGATGGAGTAGCAGACAAGACTATATTTGCCATTCTTAGCGAGTGTGGAGATATCTCTAGGTTTAGATCTGGTCAAGCTTTTATAGGCTTTTTAGGACTATATCCAACTCTGTACCAATCAGGCAACTCTACCAAGTATGGTAAGTTAGCTAAAAGAGGTGCAAGACTTGCAAAGCTTGCTCTTTATCAAGCAGCAATTGCTTGTGTAAGACACAACGGAGAACTTAAAAAGATTTATCTTGATAAGAAATCAGGTGGTCGTGCACCCAAAGAGTGTGTAATTATTGTTGCTAGAAAACTAGCAATGATAATCTACTCTATCTATAAAAATAATACACCATATAACCCAGCTCGTGTATTTAATACAAAAGCTAGTTTAAGTCATTAAATTTGATTAACAATATAATGTGAAATAACCCATTAATAACACTTTAGTCCAACTATTAAACTTAATTGTTGGTATCGGTATTTTTAATATTTGACGAAACTAGGTTTCATCTTTAAAACACTTTATACAAACTGTATAAATTCAAGTGCTCAAAAGATGAAACTTAAACAGTGAAAACTGCTAAAGTTCTTTGAAATCTTATTATTATTAGAAAAGGTATGTTTATTTTTAAATATTGTCCTTGTTTAAGCTATTCTTTATAGGATGGCTTGTACTCTATATTTTCAATAATATTAACTATATTTTTCCCATCTTCATAACTACATATATTTTCTATATCATTATTTATAATTGCTTGATGCATTTTTGTGTATGTATAGTTTCTATCATAACTCTCTATTTGTATATCTTCTTTTTTACCATCTTTGTCATATAATAACAGAGTATTATTAATCATATCAGCTTCTATTGTATGATTCTTAGTATGTACTATCAATCTTCTCATAGCTACTTTACTAATATAATCCATAGTTAGATTAATAATAGTTTTATTTGATGTTACAGCAATTGCTGTAAATATATCATCTGACTTTATCTCTAAATCACTAACTTTAGAATTAATATACTTAATATTTTTAATATTTCCAAATAGCCATGTAGCATAATCTACCTCATGACTTAAATCTCTCAATACTCCACCACCTTGAGCAATATCTGCACTGTATGATTTTTTATAGTCTTGTGTAGGTCGCCATGTTGGTAAGTATTGTCCACATATTATATTTGCATAGTAAATATCTGTATCTTTTAGTAAAGATTTTAATTTAATCAAAACTGGATTAAATCTTAAATTATAAGCTGTGAATATTTGATTTGTAGTTGTAATATTTTCATATTTTCTATCATACAATGGTTTTTCTACTAGTATATTTTTATTTTCTACTTTTGAACATATATATTTTAATTGCTCATAATGACTAACTGTTTGGCTAGATATTATAAAATAATCATATTTCTCTAAATCATCAATATCACTTAATCGCTTAAATAATGTTATATTCTGTATATTTTGTTTAGTTACAATATCTACTGAGTTAACATTTTTAAAACTATTAAGTATTTCATAATGTCGTTTTCCAATTGAGCCAAATCCTATAATTAAAATTTTCAATTAAACACCTCATGAAACTCATTATTAGCTTTTTCAAACTCTTCCATTCTTCCAATATCAAGCCAATATTCATGAATAAGAAAAGATATACTTTTTAATTTAGTTTCTATAACTTTTTCAAAAAGTGTAGGCATATCATAAAACTCATCATCGGGGATAAACTCCAATACTTTCTCATTAAGTACATAAACTCCACCACTAACAAAGAACTTATGTACAGGTTTCTCTTCTATGCTTAGAATATTACCATCATCTACATTTACAACCCCATAAGGCACTTGAAAGTCATACTCTCTTACTCCCATTGTTGCTATAGAATTATTTGATAAGTGATACTCCATCATATGTTCAAAGTTTATATTTGTAAGCAGATCTCCATTCATCACAAAAAATGATTCAGTTAAACTATCTCTAATAAGACTTAAGGCTCCAGCCGTTCCGATTCTTTTGTTTTCATGGATATAGTC
>JAIOSY010000186.1 GCA_021107375.1 Sulfurimonas sp. | reverse complement strand
TTAAATGCTTCACGAAGTTTATTTGTAAGGTATCTTCTATATGTAAAGTGAAGTCCTTTTGGTTTGTTCATAACGATTGCAATTTTTGGTGGTCTAGTTTCATACTGAGTTGCATAGTAGATTCTTATAACTTGCCCACGCATAGATGGAAGTTGGTGTCTTCTCATCGCTTTATCCATCGCCTCATTTAGTGCAGATGTAGAGATTCTTTGAGAGTAGTTTTCATTTATCTCTAAAATCAAATCATGAAGCTTATCAACTCTTTGGTGCGTTAAAGCAGATAGAGTGATGATAGGTGCATAAGCTAAAAATTTAAATCTATCTCTAACAGATTCTATAATTTTGTCATGCTCCTCTCTTTTTGAGATATCCCATTTGTTTAAAACGATGATACATCCAAGTCTATTGCTATCAACAAGTCCAGCGATTTTCTCATCTAAATCTAAAAAAGGTTCACTTGCATCAAGTACAACTAAAGCCATATTTGAATTTTCAAGCATCTCAGTTGTTCTCATAAGGGCATATTTTTCAATACCTAGAATTTTTCCACGACGACGAAGACCTGCCGTATCAACAAATGTTAGTTGTTTATCTTTGTATTTAACTGTTTCATCTATCGGGTCAATCGTTGTTCCAGCAATAGAACTTACAACTGAACGCTCTTCTCCAAGAAGTGCATTTAAAAGTGATGATTTACCAACATTTGTTCGTCCAATAATTGCAATTTTGATATGGTTAATATCTTCTTCATCAAACTCTTTTATTCTATCATTTTGACCAAAGATAGTGTCGTTTTCAGTTTCACCATCCATCTCATCATCATCCCAGTAAGTAAAGCCATCATCCTCTTCATCAGTATGAGAATGTTCGGCGAAAAAGTCATCATCATTTAATTCTGGTTCGATAATATTTATACCATCATCTTCAATCTCTTCTTCCTCATCTTCTTTGATGATGTCAGAGTCTGGAACTTTAGAAGCTATCCAGTCAATTAACTCAACTGTATTTCTATTGTGAGCTACCGAGATACCAAAAATAGCATCAGTACCAAACTCGTAGTATTCCCAAAGTTTTTCTTTCATCTTGTCATTATCTATTTTATTAACAACAAGAGCCATATCTTTACCCATAGCTTGAAGTTCATAAAAAAGTTTTTTATCTTCTTCCTCTGGTAAACCTTTCCCGTCAACCATATATAAAATGATGTCAGCTTTGTATGCAGCCTTTAATGACATCTCTTTTATCTTGTCAAAAAGTTCACATCCTTTGTCTAGTCCACCAGTATCTAAAAGTTGAACCTCTTTGTTGATAATAACAGCAGTTCTTCTTTTAACATCTCTGGTAGTTCCTGCTTGTTCAGATGTGATAGCATCTCTTTTTTTAACAAGACGATTAAATAGTGAGCTTTTTCCAACATTTGGACGACCGATAATGGCGATTTTTTTCATTGAGTTACCTATAGAAAGTTATATTTTAATTAGAATTATAGCTAAAATTTTTTTATTAATTTACAGAACAGGTTCCTTGACCGGAACTTTTTTCCAATTTACCAGCTACAAACAAATTTATAGACTCTTTAACAGTTGGTGATGTTTCATCAAAAAATAGATCAAGCCCAGCTTTTTTAAAGCCCTCTGCAGGTGCTCCACCAATACCACTAACTACAAGTGCATCAGGTTTTAGATTCATAATATTTACAACAGCATTTCCACATGCTCCACCACTATGTCCCGGATTTTCTTGAACTTCTACATCTGCAATTTCATTATTTTCAAGTGTAATTATTGTATAAAATTTTGCCTTACCAAAATGAGCACCTCTTTTGCTTAAATAACCCATGTTTTCATCTGTTGGAAATACTATTCTCATCTTTTTATCCTTAAAATTGTGTTTTTAGTTTATCTGCTTTGAAAGCTTCATATGCTTCTTTGATAGTCATATCCCCAGCTCCAACGAACATTTTAACATTTGAGCGTTTTAATATCTCTAGTGCTTTTTGTCCAGCTCCATTTCCTGTGATTATAACATCAGGCTCTAACTCTAAAACTTTTTGAGCTGTTTGAAGTCCTGCTCCATGCTCCATAGATTCTGTTTCAGAATTTGTAGCAGCTTGTAGAGTTTGTGATGCTTCATCGTAAGTAACTAAAAGCTCCATTCTGCCAAATCTTGCATCCATTTGACTATCCCAACTATCGCCTTTTGCTGTAAATACTATTTTCATTTTTTATTCCTTATTATTGATTTTATATCTTCCCAACTATCTTTAACTAACTTAGATAACTCACTATTTTCATCATACTCAACTATTGGTTGTGCTTTTGCCAATGCCTTTGTAAATGTGTCATCATAAGGTAGTTTAGCTACAACTTTTATATTTTCTTCTTCTAAATACTCCTCTATATTTTGTGTCATATCTAGGTTTAAATCATACTTATTTATGATACAAACAGCTTCAAGATTGAATGTTTTTACCAGTTTTTGAACTCTTTGGAGATCGTGAAGTCCTGAAACAGTTGCTTCTGTTACCAAGACCACCAATGAAGCACCACTAAGTGATGATATTACAGGACAGCCAATTCCGGGACTGCCATCTGTAATAACAAACTCTTTGTCTTTTTTAAGTGCCAAGATTTTAGCTTCTTCTTTTACTTTTGCTACAAGTTTTCCAGAGTTTTCAGCTGCAAAACAAAGTTTGGCATGTACCATTTGAGTGTTGTTTTTTATATCTGAGATAAATATATCTCCAGCTTTTTGTGTTTGCATAGTTATAGCATCATGAGGACAAACTCTAAAGCAGTAGTGACAACCCTCACATGAGATAGGGTCAACTACATGAAAGTCATCAGTTGGAGTGATTGCATCAAATCTACAAGCATCAAAACAGATACCACAGTTTGTACAATCATCCTCATCTATAACCGCAATCTCCCCACTAAAAAAATCACTTTGATTTTTAAAATTTGCATCTAAAAGAAGGTGCATATTTGCAGCATCAACATCACAATCACTTACTAAGGCATTTGAACCTTCCAAATATGCAAATGCAGCACTAAAAGAAGTTTTTCCAGTTCCACCTTTTCCAGATATTACAACAACTTCTCTCATTTTAAGCCTCCGATAAATTTAACTATATCATCTAAAGAGTTTTTAAAATGCTCTATTTGAGGGTAGATTAACTCACCTTTTGAGTAGAGCTTTGCTACCTCTTTGTCATTTTGTACTTTTGTGATAATTGGGATATTTTCATCTCTACAATACTCTTGGACACCCTTGTTACCGATGCCATATCTATTTATAATAACTCCAAACTTTTGCTTAAGCACTTTCATAGTCTCAACTGCAAGTTTTAAATCATTTAGACCAAAAGGGGTAGATTCTGTAATCAAAATTACAAAATCACTTCCACGACTAGCTTCAATAACAGGACAAGAAGTCCCTGGAGGTGCATCTAAAATCTTTATGCTATCACTAAAGTTTTTATCTGTGTACTCTATAGTTTGAGCAATTAGTGGTACAGCCATCTCCTGTCCTAAATCAAGTCGTCCCTCCACCAAGCTAAAACCATCTGCTTTGAACTCTTTTATCTCTCCAATGCGAGATGGTGTCATAGGCAGAGAGTCAGTTGGACAAAGTTCACTACATGCGTAGCAACTATGACACAATTCAGGAAATACAAGTATCTCTTCTGGCATTGCAACAATAGCATTGAAATTACAAACTTCAGCACACTTTCCACACAGAGCACAATCTACCTCTTCCCACTTAGGACTCATTTTATTACTTATTTCTGTTTTTTTGAGGGTACTTTTTATAAAAAGAGCAGCGTTTGGCTCTTCCACATCTAAATCAGCTAGGACTACACTTTTTCCCATCCTTGCTAAATATGATGTAAGATTTGTAGAGATGGTAGTTTTACCTGTACCACCTTTACCACTTGCAAAAGTTATTTTCATATATATTTTCCTTTAATATGCACATATGTTCATAATTATGACAAATGTTTAGTTAATTGTGACTTAAGTGATAATTATAAGATATAATCCAATTTATGAAATATTATAGTTATGAGCATTTTGCCAAAGACACAAACAGTTTAATCAAACAAGTTAAAGATTATAATCCACATGCCATAGTAGCAATTGCTAGAGGTGGCTTAACACTTGCACATGCCATGGCTGAGGGTTTAAAAATACGAAATGTTCAAACTCTTAGAACAGAGTTGTATGATGAACAAGATAAGAGAAGTTGTATAACTCTTGAAGGAACTTGTGAATTTGATAATGTGAAAAGAGTTTTGGTAGTTGATGATATAGCAGATAGTGGTGAAACTTTAGATGCTGTAATGCAAAGCTTGGCATGTGGGAATAGTGAAATAGAGTTTAAATCAGCTACTCTTTTTTACAAAAAAACTTCAGTTTATGAGCCTCACTTTTGGATAAATGAGGCGAACGACTGGATAGAATTTTTTTGGGAAAAAGATTTTAAAAGTTAATATTTATGCCCCTCATGTTCTTTAGAAAAATCTGTATCGTATATATAAGAAGCTATATCTCTTGTTGTACTTTCATCAAAACCAAGTTCAGGCATCAACTCATACTTTTTTATAGCATCAAGCATTATTGAAGTGTTTTTATTTGGTTTTGCTATCCATGTTGACATATAATCTACAAAATCTTTTTTAAGAGGAAAGGCTCTTAAATAATTTTCTTTTATCTCATCTATTGATGGAGCAGAGTTAGCTTTATGTTCATGATGACAGGTTATACAGTTTCCATGAAAAAGTAAACTTTTATAATCGACAGCACTTAGTGAACTTGTTAAAATTAAACCAAAAAAGAAAATTTTCATATTATTTTTTTGCATTTTTAATCATCTCATAAGCTTGGTTTATCTCTTGTGTTTTTGCAGTTGCTTCTTGCATATATGCCTCATCTTTACCTTGTGATTTTATAATATCTGGATGATATTGTCTAACTAATTTTCTGTATACTTTTTTTATTGTACCTAAATCATCACTCTCATTCACGCCTAAAAGTTTGTAAGCATCTTTAATATTTGCTTTTGGAGTGATATTTTGCATTATTTTTTCAAATTGGTCAAAAATAGCATGGTAAGTATCTGGATTAAATTCAAATGCTTGTGCAATTGTTTGTAAAACTTCATCTTCATTTTGTGAAACTTCACCATCAACAAAGGCTAACTGAATTAAAAAGCCCATAAACTGTTGTTGTTTTGCTTTGTCTCTTTTAACCATATGACCTAAATCGTGAGCGATTTGTTCTAGATTGTTAAAGTTGTCTTTTTGCTGTGAAAAAATTTCTTTTAAAATAGATTTAGTCTTTTTGGGCTCAGGAAATACAGCAGAGATATCATCAAACATAATTCCAATAAGTTGTGCTTCT
>JAIOSY010000114.1 GCA_021107375.1 Sulfurimonas sp. | reverse complement strand
TATTGGATTACACTAAAAATACAAATATTAAGAGTAATTTTGTCGGTTTAGAAACTTAGAAAATTTTAGCTGAGGGAATAAGATTGTGATTTGATTATGTACAAGGTAATGTTATTGGAATACCGTCTGATAAGCTGTAGGCATAACTTGCACTACTTCATCACTAATGTTAAATAGTGTATCAGAGTGCCCTATAAAAAAGTAACCGTTTGGTTTTAAATGTTGTAAAACATATTTTACAACATTCTTTTTTGTTTGAATGTCAAAATATATGAGTACATTACGGAGAAAAATTATATCAAATTTTCCAACTTGTGGGCTAATTGGTTTTGTTAAATTAATTTGAGCAAAAGAAAGCTTTTGTTTTAAGTAGTCATTTATAGCAAATTTATTTTGCATATCTCCATGACCTTTTAGACAATATTTATGTAAATAGTTTTTAGGAATATTTTCAGAAAATCTAATTTCATATACTGCTTCTTTAGCTTGTTTTAGTACATCTATATTTATATCACTAGCTAAAATTTCAAATGGTAAATGTCTTGGAGATAGTTGTTCGTTAACAACCATAGCAATAGTATAGGCTTCAACACCAATAGAAGATGCAGCACTCCAAATACGAAGTCTCTCTTTTGTTTGTGGTAGAATCTTACGAGTAAGATAATCAAAATGTTTATTTTCACGAAAAAAACTTGTTTCATTTGTAGTTACCTGATTTATCATCAGTTGTAACTCTTTTTTATCTTTAAGAATTAGTTGATAATAATCACTATAGTTATCCAACTTATGATGTCTAAGTCTTTTAATCAAGCGACTCTCTATTAGATTATGTTTGTTTTCTTTTAGCTCTATCCCCGTAGTCTTATAAATAATCTCTTTAAATTTAATAAATTCATTTTCAGTTATTTTAGCATGCTGAACAATATTGTTATCTTTGTGCGTATTCAAGAATCACCTCTCTTAGAGTTAATAAGTCAAGTTTTTTGATTACTGTTTTTGCTCCAAGTTTTTCAGCTGTATGGATGATACTTGCATTTGCCATGTTTGTATTTACTATTATTGGGATTTTATTAAAATAGTCATGTTTTGAACATATATCTAATAGTTCCAATCCACCCATTACCGGCATCTCTAAATCTGTAATAATTAATCCTATTTTATCAATATTCTTATTTGAGAGTGCATCTAAAAGTTCTTTGGCATTGTTGAAAACTTGATATGAAAGCTCCATCTTATTCATTAATTTTTTAATTGCATTTTGTATTAAAATACTATCTTCTGCAATTAAAATCTCTTTAGTTATTATATCTATATCATTATTTGTTATTTCATCACTTTTTTGAATCTCTTTAGCAAATTTGTTTGGTATAACATCTGCTAAAAATTGATCACTATCAAAAACCTTACAAAGTATTTTTTTAGAGTTTACAACTATTTCACATAAATAGGATATTTTTTTATCTTTATCAGAATCATCATACATCTCGGATGGTTCAATATTTATAACACCATAAACACTTTTTACAATAAGAGCAAGCCTAACACCAGCATAATTACAAAGTATAGATAGTTCATAATCTGTATCTTTTTTTCGTTCTATATTGAGCCATGTATCAAAACAAATAATATTTACAAAATACTCACGAATTTTTGCAGTCCCCATCATTGGACCGGAATGATCTGTTGTTTGTGTTATCTTAAGTGTTTTATATTCTACAAGTTCCTCAACTTTAGCAACATTTATAGCAAAGTACTCATCATCAGAATTTTGAAAAATAACATATTGACTCGCAACATCAGCATTGCTTGTAACTAGACGAACTAGCTCATCATTCTCTAATTCTATTGATATCATTTCACTAAATTCATCATTTATTTGAGCTTGTGACATTATATATCCTTCTCGTAATTGACCTGTGAAAGTTCTTCGATATTTATGAGTTCCTCTGGATTTAATATAGGTATAAACTCACCATCAACTTTTCCTATATAATCTATAAAATCTTTGCGTATTTGACTACCAAATGCTGGTGCAGATTCTTGTTCTTTAGTAAAAATTTCATATACTTTATTTACTTCATCAACAATAAGACCAACATGAAAATTTTGCGTTTCATCCTCTTTCTTTATAACTATGATGGATGTTCTTTTATTTATAGTATGTGTATCTGTAATACTTAGACGAATTCCTAAATCAATGACTGGAATTACATTACCTCTAATATTTGTAATTCCACTAATACATTTATTCATTAGTGGTACTTTGGTAACGATTGAGTATTCAAGAATCTCTTTTATATTTAAAACAGAAAGAGCATATATCTCTCCTGCTACATAAAATGTTAAGAACTGATTATCATTACTATCTTCTTTGATGATACTCATAACTTTTCCTTTTATATATTAAAACTGAACAAAATTATTGTCATTATCATAGTTTTCTTCTGAAGTTTCATTCGCATCTTCTAGCACATTTGATGCTTGTAGAACATTTACTGTAGGTGTATTTATAGAAACTCCTGTAACTTTAAAAAAACTAACTAACTCTTTTAGATGCTCCGCTTGTGAACTCATCTCTTCACTAGCACTAGCTAGTTCTTCACTTGCAGATGCATTTTGTTGTGTAACTTGATCTAGAGTAGTCATAGCATAGTTAATTTGAGATATACCAGTGTCTTGTTCAGAAGAAGCGCTAGAAATTTCTTCTATTAATTCTGAAGTTTGTTCTATACTTGGAACAATTTCACCAAGAAGAGTTCCAGCTTTTTCACTAATGTCTACACTATCAGTCGTTATCTGGCTAATCTCTTGAGCGGCTGTTTGACTTCTCTCTGCAAGTTTTCTTACCTCACTTGCAACAACGGCAAAACCTTTTCCATGTTCTCCCGCTCTTGCCGCTTCTATAGCAGCATTTAAAGCAAGTAGATTTGTTTGATATGCAATATCTTCAATAATACCTATTTTATCAGCAATATTACGCATAGCCTCTACAGTTTTTAAAACAGCATCACCACCATCTTTAGCCATTGTTGAACTTTTAGTAGATATATCATTTGTTTTTCTTGAATGTTCAGCATTTTGTGAAATACTACCTGCCATCTCTTCTACAGCGGCTGTTGTCTCTTCAAGGCTACTCGCTTGTTCAGTAGCACCAGTTGAGAGTGATTGAGCTGCCGAACTTACTTCGTTAGATGCTGCAGCTATCTGTTGTACTGATTCATTAACATTACCTATTGTATTATTAAGTTTATTTATAGTGTTATTAATAGCTACTTTTAGCTTATCATAATCACCTGGTAATTCGGTGGTAACTTTGGCATTTAAATCACCAGATGCCAGTTTTTGCAGTGATTCATCAATAGTTTCTATAATATGACTTAAGTTCTGACTCATTGAGTTTATAGCAGTTTTAATTGGAACATATCCACCTTTGAAATCACGCTGAATTTCTTTGTTTAAATTACCATTGTTAAGCTCACTAAGTACATTTGAAATTTCATCTGTTATCTCTTCTATACTTGAGATAGTACTATTAATAGCATCTTTAGCTCGTGCATAATTTCCATTATATTCAGCATCTATAGTTGCTTCTTTGAAGTTACCTTCTGCGAGTAGTGCCAGCTTATTTGTAATTTCATCAAATGCGCTATTCTCGTTATCAATATTTTCTTTTGTTTTTATGATATTTGTGTTGATTATTTCAGCCATTTGACCTAGCTCGTCATCAGAGTTCTTAACAATTGCTTCAACATGCTCGTTTTCTTTATTGAGATAACTAAAAAAGCTATTTATACCAATACCTACTTCACCAATATCTTTTAAAAGATTACGAACAATTATTACAACTAGTCCTATAATAAGTATCGAAACAATTAAAATAACAGCGTAGATAATATTTATAAGAGTATTTGTTTCCTCCTGTTCTTCACTAAGATGCTCCAT
>JAIOSY010000044.1 GCA_021107375.1 Sulfurimonas sp. | reverse complement strand
TTTTTACAGGATATGCAGGTAAAACAGATATATCAAATGCAAAAATGAATGCAAAATTAGCGATGGCTCTTGGTGTAGATAAAAAAAATATTATTGTAAATCCAAATCCAAAAGATACAAAAGAGGAGGCTCTTTTTACAAAAACTATTGTAGGAGATGAACCTTTTATTTTAGTGACTTCAGCAACCCACATGCCAAGAGCTATGATGCTATTTAAATCTCTTGGATTAAACCCAATCCCAGCACCAACAAATTTTTATAAAGAAGAGTTTAAAGGATATTTTAAGTTACCAGATATAAATAATTTTAACAAATCACAGGTGGCTATGCATGAATATATTGGAATTTTATGGGCTAGATTAAAGGGATTGATTTAAGTAATCACTTATATATTAACATCATCCCAAAATTCATTAAAATCAAGATTTGTCATAGCATTGTGATTTTCTTGATTTTTTTCTAGCAGTTTTTCATTTTCATTTTGAAAATATTGTTCTAGGGCTTCATTTAAAATGGTATTTATATCTTTTTTTAGAAGTTCAGAGTAGGTGTGAATATCCTCAACTACCTCTGAACTTAACTCAAATTTTAAATCTTGTGACATTTTAAACTAAAGTAACTTTTTCATAAGTTCTATATGATAATTCTCTTGATAGTTTATAAAATCGAAAAATTTAGATAACTCTTCATCTTTTATAGATTCACTTAATGCTTTACACATCTCTTTAGCTGCTATCTCTTCATTTATCCCATCTCGGATAAATTTATCTAAATCTTTTACAATATATGTCATCTCATGCAACTCTCTTGGAAGTGCCAAAATCCCAAGTTTTGCCATCATATTTGCGAATGATTTTAAATGAAAATGTGATTCATCTATTAAATCTTGATATACATTGTATTGGTTTATATCATCTGTTCTTGTCTGCATATAAGCATAAATTAGAATTAGTTCATACTCTTTATATGACTCATCAAATAAAAATATTGTAAGTGCATCAATCTGGTCTTGAGCTAAATTTTTATCTAACCACTCTCTTTTCATGTTAAAAGCAGTTATCTCTTTGTTATTTGATTTATTTGCTAAAACTTCCGATAAATAATCTAAAAGGTAAGCATCATCAGTTTTAATTCTTTCACCTAAAACTGTATCTGGGTAAACATTTTGAATAGCTTTAATATCAATAACTAGAGCATTTATAATTTCAAAAACGGTTTCTCTTTTATAAAGTAATATGTCTCTGTCATAGTTATACTTATCTCCAGCTGATAAAATATCTTCACCTAACCATTTCATATGACGAAAAGCTATTTGAGCGAAGTCATAAAGTCTTGATTTTATCTCTTCATCGTTGATTGCAAATGATGAAAATGTTATGCTTAACCATAAATCATGTTTTGCTTGATAAATTTTATTCATTGTTTTTTCCTTGTTTTCCAGCTGATTCACAACTCTCTTTCATCTTAAGTAGATGAAGTTCTTCTTCTGCTCCAGCTTTTACATTTTCATAGTTTTTTATAGATGCTATAAAAGAGCTGAACACTATCTCTGCACAAATTTTTTGTTGAGGCGTTAAATCACCTAGTTTTTCATGCATTTTAGCGATAGAACCATTAGCATAATCAAGATTATTTCCAATAATCATATCAGAAAACATTGAGCCAATTACAACAGTATCTTGACATCCATTTGTAGCATATGAAGCATTTTTAATAATATCACCATCAAAAAGTGTATAAAATACAACATATTCATTTGTCTTTTCATCAAGTGCAACACCAACACCGTTAGCATTATCAATTTTTCCGTAATTTTTTGGATTCATTAGGTGCTCAAGTACCTCAGAATTCATTCTTTGGGGCATTATTACCTTTTCATACATATAATTTCTTTGTTTTGATTTTTTGTATTATAACGACTAATATTTAATTTTTGCTAAATAAAGACCATTACTTGGTGCTGGTTTTATTTTATAATTATTTTCACATTTTAATTGTTTTTTTATCTCATCTGCATTTAGTTTTAAAATAGCACCTACCATTAACCTGATTTGTGAACGAAGAAAACCATTTGCTTCGAAGTTTAATATAATAAAATCTTTGTATTTGTATGCGAAAGCTTTGTAGATAACTCTTGTGGTTGAGTTAATATCACTGCCTGTTTTCATAAACTCTTTAAAGTTATATTCTCCCTCAAATAGTTTTATATTTTTTTGAATTTTATCAAACTCCACATGCTGTATAAAAGTTATAAAATCATTTTCAAAAGGGTTGCTTTGCCCCTCTTTGATAATGTAACGATAAACTCTTCTTTTTGCACTATATCTTGCGTGAAATTTATCATCTACTTTTTTGATATTTCTAATATATATGGCATGTGGAAGCATCTCATTTAAAACTTTTTTTAATTTATTTAAATCGGTCCAAAATGGTGGTAAATCTATATGAGCAACTTGAGCAGTAGCATGAACTCCCTTATCTGTTCTACCACTTGCTATAATTTT
>JAIOSY010000258.1 GCA_021107375.1 Sulfurimonas sp. | reverse complement strand
CAGTACAAGATGATAAATTTCAACTTCGTATCAACAATCAAAATGTAGCAGGTAGAATAAACGGTGGAGAATACAGAGTATTTGATATGAAACCAGCAACTATTCTTATAAGTGCTGTTAGAACAGATATTGAAGAGCATTATTTAAAACTAAACCTTGAAGCTGGTAAAGTTTATTATCTTAAAATTCAAACTGGTACTTTTGGTGAAGCATTTGCTTTTGAAGAGGTTAGTGCAAGTGAAGGTCAAAAAGATATTACTAACACTGCTTTAGCAGGTGCCACTGGCATAGATGTTACATCATATGTTCCAGATTTTGCAGGAAGTACAGCAGGTAAAGAAGATGGTACTGTAGCAGTTCCTGCAATGACAGAAGCTGAGATAGATGCTATGATAGAGAAAAAACTAGGTCAAAGAGCTGCAAGTATACCAGCACCAGTTGTAGCAACTTCAGTAGCATCAAAACTTTCAACTATGGATGAGATAGATAGAGCATACCAGATGAAAGAAAAAGGTATAATTACTCAAGATGAGTTTAACAAAATTAAAGCTGAGATTTTAGCTAAATAAACTCCCTTAATTATTCTAGTTCCCATGCTCATCCATGGGAATCTATCCACATTTTAAAATAATTCCAAATTTAATAACCTATATCAATACTTTTTTACTTCTAAAAGATATAATACATCGATATAAATACTTAGGAAATATAATGCTAATAGATAGCTATGATAGAGTAGTCGATTATCTCAGAGTTTCAGTTACAGAGAGATGTAACTTTAGATGTCAATATTGTATGCCAGAGAAACCGTTTTCGTGGGTTCCAAAAGAGAACTTACTTAGTTTTGAAGAACTTTTTGAGTTTATGAAAGTAGCGATTGATGAGGGTGTTCAAAAGATTCGTATAACTGGTGGAGAACCACTTCTTCGTGAAGATTTAGATAGATTTATAGGGATGATTTATAATTATGCACCTCATATAGATTTAGCAATGACTACAAATGCTTTTTTACTAAAAGGGACTGCTCAAAGATTAAAAGATGCAGGACTTAAAAGAATCAATGTAAGTATAGATACCTTAAAACCAGAAGTGGCATTAGCTATTACTGGAAAAGATGTTTTGAAAAATGTTTTAGAGGGTGTTGAAGAGGCTAGAGCAGTTGGATTTAAAGTTAAAGTAAATATGGTTCCCATGAAAGGGATGAATGCAGATGAAATTATAGATGTATTAGAGTATTGTAAAGAGCGAAATATGTCTGTTCGTTTTATTGAATACATGGAAAATGCACATGCCACAGTAGATATATCTGGAATGAAATCAGATGAACTTTTGGCAATTTTATCTGAGAAATATGAGTTTGTTGATGATGGTTTTGATGGCTCATCACCTTCACACTACTATACTATGAAAGATGGTTATAGATTTGGGATTATCGAACCATATGCAGATGATTTTTGTAAACAATGTAATCGTATTAGATTAACAGCAGAGGGTAACTTAATCCCATGTCTTTATTTTGATGAATCGATGAGTATCGCAGAATCGGTTAGAAATGGAGATATAAAAGCTGCTGCAGAAGTTTTAAGAGAAGTTGTTAGAACTAAACCAGAGAAAAATCGTTGGGGTGGAGAAGAGGGTGAAGCTTCAAGCCGTGCTTTTTATGAGACTGGTGGTTAATAATTGCTCTATTTAGTGGAACATTTTTACTCTATCCAAGGTGAGGGTAGATATACTGGAACTCCATCGCTTTTTATAAGACTTGGTGGATGTAACATGAAATGTGAAGGTTTTGGCTGTTGCGAGACTGCTCCTGATGGTGTAGAAGTTTTAGGTTGTGATACCGTTTATGCAGTAAACAAAGAGCATTTCTCACAAAACTGGATACCTATCACAAAATCTAGTGAACTATTAAATATTTTAGATTTATATGAATTACCTCGGCATGTGGATATTGTTCTAACTGGTGGGGAACCTCTAATCTATGCAAATGATGAGATATTTATAGAGTTTTTAAATACTTTACATGAAAATGGTCATAGAATTTGTTTTGAGACAAATGGTTCTTTGGCTGTTGATTTTAAAAAGTATCCTATTTATAAAGAGTGTATTTTTGCTCTTTCTATAAAGTTATCTAACTCAAATGAACCACTTAAAAAAAGAGTAAATGGTGATATAATTTATTCTCTTGCAACAAGCTCAAAAGAGGCTTTTTTCAAATTTTCAATAGATGCTGAGTCTATAACTTTAGGACTTGAAGAGGAGATAAATGATATTTTAATCCATTCACCAAGAACTCAAGTATATTGTATGCCTATTGGTGGAAGTAAGCAAGAAGTTGAAAAAAATACAGAGCCATTAATAGAATTTTGTAAAGCAAAAGGATATAATTTTTCAGATAGATTGCATATAAGAATTTGGGATCAAAATAAAGGTGTGTAAAGGAGTGATTAATGATTATTAGAAAACTTTTTAAATTTGAAAATGCTCACATCGTTCGTGGATGTTCTACTGTAAGATGTAGAAGTTCACTTCACGGACACTCTTATAAAGTTGAACTACTTTTTGAATCAGATTTTTTAGATAATGGACAAATGGTTTATGATTTTGGACTTATGAAGCAAAATATGAAAGCTTTGGTGGATAGTTTTGATCATGCAGTAGCTATTTGGAACGGTGATGATGAAGAGTATATAAAAGATATGCAAAAACACTCTGATAGATGGGTACTTTTACCAATCTCTCCCTCAGCCGAGCAATTTTCCCGTGTAATATTTGTGATGATAGATAAACTTTTAAACCAAACAAATAGTATAAATGGTGAAAAAAATGTAAAACTTCATAGTATTATCGTACATGAAACAGCGACAGGATATGCTCAATGTTTCAGCGAAGATGCTTATAGCCAAAAGATGGGTTTAATAGATTTAGAAGAGATTGTTTTTTCTGATGTGATTAAAAATGATTGGGGAGATAGTGAATTGTTTGAGAAATTAAAAAAGGGTGAGAGCTTTTTGAACTCTTGTAGTGTTTAAATTTTTATGCTATAATATTTGCTGATGAGTAGATTTTGTATTATCTATGGGGCTGTAGCCTAGAGGTCTAATTAGCCTCTAGGCTTTTTTTTTGTCTATACAAAATCAGTCCCTAAATAATATGAAGGGGATTTTATGAATAAGTTGTTACTCATCATTTTGCTTATCTGCATTTTTGCACCTAAGTTATTATGACTTATTCAGGGGATTCTTCCCCTGTCCCCAATTATCTTCCACTAACCAAATCAACTTTATTTTCAGATGTAAACCCAAATCTAGTAGAAATTACTTTTACTTCATCTCCACATGCCAAGAATCCACATTTTTCATCTACCATAATATATGAGTTTGAAGTAGCGAGTGGGGAAACCATTCCTGGTGCGAAGTTGTCATGTGGAGTAAAAAATTCTCCGTCAAAAAAACCTGGAACTGAACTTCTTCTTCCAGCTTTTAGTTTATAGTCATCTTTCATTTTTGCTTTTATAGTGTTTATATATTTATTTGTTTGTCCACTTAAAGCTAAAATAATACTTTGTCCAAAGAGTTCAAAGTTTAGTGCAGCTGCAAGTGGATTTCCTGGTAGATTTAAAATCATAGTATCGCCAATTTTTCCAGCAGTTGTTGGTTTACCTGGTTTTATCTCTATCTTGTCAAAAAAGATATCATAACCAAAAGCTCCAAATGCCTCTTTTGTATAATCAGCATCGCCAACACTAACTCCACCACTTGTAATAATCATGTCACTATCTAAAGCACTTTTAATATGCTCCCTAATATCCTCTATAGTATCAACTGCTGTTCCGATGAAATCAACTTCACAACCAAGTTCTAAGGCACGAGAGTAAAAAGTTGGTGTATTTGTATTGTAGAGTTGGTACGCTTCTACATTTTCAAAATGCATTTTTAACTCACTACCTGAACCAAAAAGTGAGATATGTGGTTTTTTATATACTTTGATGTGGCTAATACCCTGAGAAGCGAGTAAAGTTATATGATGAGCATATAGTTTTTCCCCATCATTTAAAAGTTCTTTTGCTTTTTTTATATCTTCACCACAATATCTCACATGTTTCATACTGCTTAATTTTTGAGGTAGTTTAACTCCATTTTCACATTCTGTTGTATCTTCTGATGGAACTATACATTCACAACCTTCTGGAAT
>JAIOSY010000160.1 GCA_021107375.1 Sulfurimonas sp. | reverse complement strand
CTTTGGAATAATTATGAATCTCATTTTAAAAGAGATGAAGAGTTAGAGTATGTTGAATATGTATCTGTTGAGATAAAGGCTATAAATAGTTATTTTATTAGAGTTTTAAAAGTAACAAAAGATGCTAGCGATATAAAGAAAATATCAATAGTGACATTAGAAAAGTATATTTCACATATACATAGTGTTTTACAAAAACTTATAAATTATGAAGTTAATATTGCTACTTATGAAAGAAAAAAGTTTATTAACGAGTATGAAGTTGCTGTTAATAATATGCTCATTGTATTATCACTTATAATCATAGCTGTATTGATGATATCTTACTCTGTATTTAAAAGTATTCAAGCTGATCATACTAAATTAGAATTGGTAACTAAAAAACTTAAGAGGTTAAATAAAAAACTTGAAAATGTATCTTATACAGATTCGCTTACATCTATGCATAACAGAAGGTATTTTAATTTAGTTTATTCTCGGGAATTAAAAAGAGCTAGAAGAACCCATAGTTATATTACTTTTATGATGTTAGATATAGATTTTTTTAAACAGTACAATGATACATATGGACATATAGAGGGTGATTTTGCTCTAAAGAGTGTTGCAAAAGTATTAAAAGATACACTTCAAAGACCAAGTGATTTTGTTTTTAGACTTGGTGGTGAAGAGTTTGGTGTATTGTTAACCCAAACAGACGAATCAAATAGTGCAAAACTTGCTAGGAGTATTTGCGATGCTGTAAGAGATAGACAGATTAAGCATGAGGGTTCAAAAGCTAATCAATATCTTACAATATCTATTGGTGTTGTTTGTTGTGTAGCTGACGATGCATTAAATGATGAGGTATTATTAACTCGTGCTGATGAGATGCTATATGAGGCTAAGGATACGGGTAGGGATAGATATATTATCACTTCAAATGTAAGTGAAGCAAAAACTCAGCCGATAGAAGATTTAACTGCTTAATGACCTTGTCTAAATTTAAAGCCATCTTTTAGGAGATTTTCTTTAAGTTTATTTTTTAATTCACCTTGAAATTCCATAAAATTATCTTTGTAAGTTCCACCACAACCTAGTTTTTTCTTTAGCATCTTTAGTGTAGCAGTTACATCTGTTTTTGGCATGTGGAACTCACCAACCAAAGTTACAGTTTTTCCTCTTCGTTTCTCTTTTTTAAAAAACAAAAAATGTTTAGAGGGCTCTAGTATCTCATCTGATACGACTGACTTTCTTGGGGATTGAACCTCTGCCCAAGAGTCATCAAAATCTGCACCAACAAAGATATCTAGTTTTTTCCCTCTACTCATTTATTATAAAACTTTTTGTGCTAAAACACTCATCTTTGTATGAGCATAACTAGATTTTTTTACCATTTCTAAAACATCTGCTGATGAAACTTTAGTTCTATCATAAACTATAACGATACTTTCATCACCAGCTTTTAAAAATGTTTTTTCTCCATACTCAGTATATCTTGTTGCACCGATACTTATGATAGCTTCTTTAGGATTATCACAAGCATGAATATATTCACTTAATGGCTCAAGTGGACCAAAGTTTTCTTGAGTATTAATTTGATTTAAAATCCAATCAGTAAGTTTTTCATGAAAGTAGCTATATCCAGTTAGTTCTACATCTTCACCATAAGCATGAACTTCACCATCTCTTCTTAAAAAGCTACAGATTGAGTAATCATCCATGTTGTAACCAGGACGAAATCTATTGATAGGTATGATAGTGTTTGAAAAACCTTTAGACTCATGTCCCCAGTTCTTTTTATCACTGATTTTATCTGCACCTTTTATACGGATAGAACAGTCATTATATGCTCCAAAATATCTTGGAGTTACTTTAGTTAATTGTCCAACTGTATATTCTAAATCACAGATAAGTGCAACTTCTGGCTCAGCTTGAACATTTACATCCTCTTTTGGAAGTTTAATGTTATCTGCACCAAGAGGATAAGTTGTTAAAATCTCTTTTGCATGAAGTTCTGCCTGATTTACAGGGTTTTGTTGTCTTGGCAAAAAGAAAGGAAACATACCTTTAGGAGCAGCTTCTTCTGTTGTCATAATATCTTTAAAATCTTCAGCTTCACCAGCTTGATCTAAATGAAGTGCGAAGTTACCAGCAATACCAAGTCCTAAAAACTTTTTATATTTTGCCATTAAATCTCGCCTTTTTCTTTAGCTTCTGCAAACTCTTCGTAAGAACCTTTAAAATCAACAAGGCTACCATCTTCACGAATCTCGATAATGCGAGAAGCAAAAGCATCAAGTAACTCACGGTCATGAGATACACAAATAACATTTCCTTTAAACTCTAATAGCCCCTCTCCAAGTGCAACGATAGCTTCTAAGTCAAGGTGATTTGAAGGCTCATCAAGAACTAAAAAGTTTCCACCCTCTAACATCATCTTTGAAAGCATCATTCTATGTTTTTCACCACCAGAGATACTTACTACACCTTTTTCTTGTTGCTCACCATTAAATAGCATACGACCAAGACAGTTTCTAATCTCAGCAATCTCTCTTTTTGGATCAAATGCTCTTAACCAATCGTAAAGAGTACCATCACCCTCAATAACATCTGCTGTATCTTGTGGGAAGTATGAGTTTTCAATAGTGGCACCCCAAGTAACTTCACCAGCATCTGGCTTCATCTCTTCCATCATAATTTTAAGAAGTGTAGATTTACCAACACCATTTGCACCGATAAGAGCAACTTTTTCCCCAGGTTCAAATTTTAAAGTTATATCTTTAAGAACCTCATTATCTCCAAAAGAGTGAGAGATATTTTTAAGATCTAGTGCTTCATCTCCCATTTGTCTTTTTGCTTTAAACACGATACTTGGATCTCTTCTTGAAGATGGTTTAATATCTTCAAGTTCCATTTTATCTAGTTTTCTTTGTCTTGAAGTTGCTTGTTTTGCTTTTGAAGCATTCGCAGAGAAACGGCGAACGAAAGCCTCTAGTTCATCTTTCTCTTTTAGTTTTTTAGCATTGTCAAGTTCAAGTTGTTTTGCCAGTACATTTGCAGCGATATACCATTCATCATAGTTACCCGTAAATTCACGAATTTTTTGGTAATCAACATCTAAAATATTTGTAACAACGGCATTTAAAAAGTGTCTATCGTGAGAGATAACAACTAAAGTACCCTGATGTCTTTTAAGTTCATTTTCTAACCAAGCGATAGTTTCAATATCTTGATTATTCGTAGGCTCATCAAGAAACAGTACATCTGGTTTTGGATATAAAACTTGCGCAAGTAAAACTTTGAATTTATCAGCAGAGTCAAGTGTTGACATTAACTGATTATGTTCTTCAACAGGGATACCAACATTAGCAAGAATTTTACCAATATTTACATCGTACTCATAAGTTGGATCCTCTTCAACACAGATAACTTCTAAATCTGCAAGACGATTGTTTACTGCATCATCTTCAAAATCACCAGTTGCATAAAGCTCTTCTTTCTCTTTTATCGCATCATAAAGTCTTTTGTTTCCATAAAGAACAGCATCAGTAATTGTAAAATCTTCAAATGCAAATTGATTTTGACCTAGAACACCAACTTTGTTTGCTTTTGGGATTACAACATCACCTTCGTATTCATTAATTTGACCAGAAAGAATGTTTAAAAAAGTAGTTTTACCAGCACCATTTGCACCGATAAGACCGTATCTTTTATGACGGTCAAGTTTTAGGTTTATATCTTGAAATAGAACTCTATTTCCATATCTCATTATTAGGTTTTGTACTCTTACCATTATTATT
>JAIOSY010000244.1 GCA_021107375.1 Sulfurimonas sp. | reverse complement strand
CTCTAGTTGAACTAAATTTTTAGGGTCATAATCAATATAAAAACTATCATCTATTTTAGTAAAAAACAGTGGTGTAGTTCGTATCTTATCAACGGCTATAAAAGTAAATTCTTCTTTTTGTATAACTAATGCAAAATGTCCATCTAAGGATTTTATAAAACTTATTATATCTTTTTTTGACAACTTTTCAATATTTTGTTTGATTTGTTCAATAGTATGAGAATATATATATCCTTTTAACCATATAAATACATTTTTATTAATTATATTTTTTTTCCAAAATTTATTTTCTTCTATATTAATATTTATCATTATTGTATATACCTTACCTTTGCTCTTGTTGTTCTATTTGTAAAGAATTCATAAGAAATAGTATCAGCTTTTTTAGATAATATTTCTATAGGTACATTACCAAATTTATTCTCACCAAATAATAATATCTTATCTCCAATTTTTAAATTCATATTTAATATATCAAACACTACCATATCCATACAAACTGTACCTATTTGCTTAATTTTACCATATTTACTTAATGCAAAAGCTTTACTGTTTGATAAACTTCTAGTATATCCATCTGCATATCCAACCGCGACAACTGCAATACATGTGTCTTTTTTTACTATAGTATTACCATAAGATATATATTCACCTCTTTTAACTTTTTTAATAGTTATTATTTCACTTATTAAACTCATGGTTGTCTTAAATTTTATATTTTGATTTAATGTATGATTTATTCCATACATAGATATACCAAGCCTTGGAATATTATTGTTGATTCCATTTATTAAAGCAGATGAATTACTTAAACTTATTGGTATATCATGTATATTTAATTCTTGTATTATTTTATTAAAATTTTCAATTTGTATTTTAGTGAATTTATAATTATCTTCAGCAACACTAAAATGTGTCATTAATAATATTGGCTTTTGCTTATTTACAATATCTTTAATATTATGCATATCATACTTTTTAAAACCCAATCTATTCATGCCACTATCTATCTTTAAAATATATGGTAGTTTAATTTTTATAACTTTTACTAGTGATTTTTTATCAAATACTACTGGTATTAATTTATATTTTAATATTTTTTTAATATTTTTTTTATTGATAGTTTCACTTAAAATAATAATATCTTTTTTAATATTATTATTCTTCAATTCTATCGCCTCACTAATCTTTGCTACGGCAAAAGCATATAAGCTATCTGTTCTTTCTTCAATATATTTTGCTACTTTAACTGCTCCGTGACCATAAGCATTTGCTTTTACAACTACTATTACTTTTTGAGAAGTCATAGATGATAACTTATTATAATTATATAGTAAATTATTAAGATTTATTTTTAATTTATTCACTATCTATCTATAAGTATATATTCTGATTATTACACATTATTTTAAAAGTTTCATTTAATTGATATAGATTTTCAAATTTATCCTTAAACAATATCTTTCCCTCTTCCATTAAAATAACTTTATCACTACGAATAACAGATGATAATCTATGCGCAATAATAATTATAATCTTATCTTTTTTAAGCTTATGAATATATGACATAACTATTTTTTCAGTTACCGAATCAAGTGCACTAGTAAATTCATCCAATATTAGTAAATATGGATTTTTATATAACTCTCTTGCTAGTGCAATAAGTTGTCGTTGTCCTCCTGATATATTTGTGCCACCCATACTTAAAGTTTTTATATCTATTTTATCAATTGTCAAATGCATAATGAGATCTTGATAGTAGTCTTTATTAAATTTTTTATCAAAAATTATATTTTCTTTTATAGTTCCCTCAAATATTACTGACTCTTGAGATACATAACCTATCTTATCTCTATAATAATTTCTATTGTAGTTATCTAAATTTACTTGATTTAATAAGATATGTCCACTGCTTGGTTGGTATAATTGAGTTATAATATTAATCAAACTGCTTTTACCAGACCCACTTTTACCCACTATTGCATAAATATTATTTTTATTTAAAGTGAGATTGATACTTTTAAGTATAGTTTTATTATAAATATTAAAATCTATATTTACAAAGTCTATTTCTTCAATAATTTCTATTTTGTTTTTACACTCCAAATTATTTATATTTTTATTTATTGTTAAACTCTCTATCTCTATAATTTTCTCAACTGCACCTATATTGATCAAAAAATCTTGATATGATTTTTGAATACTCATAAATTTTGTAAGTGTTCTATATAGTAATAATCCAACAACAACTACAGTAGCTATATTTTCTTTTATTGTTAATTCGTTTATTATGATAATGGAAGAGATAACAATAATACCAACAAACTCTGGTGTATGCTTTGGAATAGAATTTAAAAATGATATTTTTTGTAAGTCAAAACTATATTTATTTGAAACCTTATCAAACTGTTTATTTATATACTTATAACTATTTGTAGATAATAAATACTTCATATTATTTAAAATTTGAAGTACAGCAAGATTTGTTTTTGAATTACCATCTACTATTTGTTTTGAATAGTAGATAATACTTTTAGTTATTTTTCTTTG
>JAIOSY010000108.1 GCA_021107375.1 Sulfurimonas sp. | reverse complement strand
GTAATACGATGTATTTGAGAAGGTAAAAGTATAAACTGAGCACGAAGAGTCTTTGTCTCTTTATCTACTTCTATATCGACTAATTTTGTTGCATCTGGTTTAAGGATTCTATGTCTATTATGCTCTTGCCAACCAAATTGTAAATTAAAAGCCTCAAAGAACGCTCCTTTATTTCTATAGCTGACCTTACCATTTATCATAGTATGTATTTCATCCTTATAATAGTCATTCAAAAAAGTTCTTGGTGCTGCAATACCTATATCAGCCTTTGTCTGCCAAAGATTTATTTCTGTATTCCAGTTTCCATAACTATAATCACCACCACCCCAAACTGTATATCCATCATAAAAACTAAACTTTAAATCTTCATCAGGTGTTTTTATATTATCACTTTTTTTATTTGTAGCCCCTACATAAAAATTTAACTTGCTGGAACTAGCATTTATCTGTGCTCTTTGTTTTTTTGTATTATTGTTAGTTTCATAACTAAGTCCAATTTCTCCACTAATTTTAAACTCTTCTGTTTTACCTTTTAATGCTTTTTTAGTAATAAAATTAACAACACCACCAACAGCTCCGGCACCATAAAGTACAGAACCAGGACCTTTAACTATCTCTACTCTATCTATTTGAGCAGGATCAATTGAGAGGACATGATTGCCTCCTGACCTTTCATCAGATAGTCTTACTCCATCGACAAGAATTAAAACTTGTTCATGTGAAAGACCTCTTATTATAGGCATAACAGAACCTGGTCCTGCTGTAATAACATCAACTCCACTTGTATGACTAAATAATTCATGCAGTGATGTTATGTTTTTTTGTTCTATAAAATCCTTAGTAATGATATCAACAGGAAGCACTGCTTCATCTGTTTTTAATTCAGGATTTTGTGTAGCTGTTACCGTAACTGGATCAAGCATTTGGGCATTAGATATTGATGTCAACAATAGAATAGCATATACAATGTATGTTTTTTTCACTCATTATCCTTTATGTAAATAAATTTGTATGGTTTTTATTATTTTAAATAGGAAAAGAATGGTGGAGCACGAGGAAGAGGAATATAGTATAATGTAAATATGTAAAGAAAAATTTCACAACTAATTATGCGAATAAAATAATTTTCTCCTCTTATTGAAGTATGCGTGTTTACAACATCATTACCGAGTAGATTGACAGAAAGATCACAAACAGTGCAATCTCCATGCTTTTTTAAATCGTTGTGGTGGTGTGTAACACTCATGAAAGTCGCTACTAAGAGACATGCAATAATAAATATTTTACTAGATACTCTATTCATAGTGAAAGTATAATATTAATAACTAAAATCAATATTAAAATAATAAATCCAAGACTAAAAGTTCTAAAACACTTGTATTGTAAGAGTTCTAATAGTAATAATTTAATAAATTAGGCTATTTAACAAACAGTAGATATAGTATACCCCAGAGTAAAAAGATAAACACCCCTAATATGCTAAGGGTTATTGCCATTCTTATTACAAGATAAAAAAAGAATTTTAAAAATGTCAGCATTTATTTGTATGGTACAAAAGGTGGATTTTTCATTTGTGGGTACATTATTCCACCAAAAACATTTGTAACTTTGTAGTTAAGTTCTCCAGATAAATAAGCTGCTAAAATTTTTGTTCTATTTCCTGTTCTACAAATTAGAGCAAAAGGTTTACTTGTATCTATTTTTTTATTTAACTCTGTTATAAAATTATTTAGATTATAAGCACCTTTTTCATCAAAGAACATAAGGGTAATAGAACCTTTTACAATTCCTGTTTGTTTCCATTCAGGTGGTGTTCTAATATCTACTATAGGTATTTTAGAATCAAGAAGTTTTTGAGATAATGCTTCATTTTTTAATTCAGCAAATAGTGATGATACTAAAAGTAGATATACAAAAATTGTTTTTTTCAATTATTTCTCCAAATATTAATTGTATAATTGTATCAATATAATCTAAACAGGATAAAAATGGCAGCTTCTCAAAAAATTATAGATAGTTCAAATAGACTTAGATATATTAGAGCCTTGGAGCGATTTCATAAAAGTATTATCTCTTATTTGATGAATACTCCTGGATTATCTAAAAAAGGTTTTAATAAAAAACTAGAAAATGCACTTAAACTTTTAAACAGAATAGATGAGATTGATTTATATAAGGGTGAATTGAAGGATTTACAAAATTTAGTTAAAAAAATAGTATCTTATAAGGACTCCCAAAAAGAGATTCAAGATATAAAAGATGAAATTATTTACAGTTCAAATCAACTAGATAAGAATAAAAATGCTAAACGATATAAAAAAGATAAGCATGTTAATTCTAAATATGATGATTGGAATTAAAAAAAGGAGAAGTATATGGAAAAAGTTAATTGTGATATTTTAATTGTTGGTGATGGACCTGCTGGTGGGGTAAGTGCAGTTACTGCAAGGATGAATTATCCAGAGAAAAAGATTCTTGTGGTTCGTGAGTTTGAGGAGCAGCTTGTTCCGTGTGCGATTCCATATGTTTTTGGTGAAACTCTTGGTAGTACAGATAAAAATATAGTTCCTTGTGGAGCAAGAGTAGATATGGGTATATCCTCTATGGTTGCAAAAGTATTAGATTTGGATATTAATACTAAAGTTGCATATACAACGGCTAGTGCAATCTCTTTTGATAAGCTTATATTTGCAACAGGTTCTAAGCCTTTTATTCATGATTCACTTAGACATGCTCTTGTTTTAGATGGTGTTTTTACGATAGCTAAAAATAAAGAGATAATTGATAAGGCTAAAAATTATCTCGAAGATAAACAAAATGTTGTGGTTGTGGGTACTGGTTTTATTGGTGTTGAGATGGCTGTTGAGTTGGCAACATCTGGTAAAAATGTAACTATAGTCGGTGGAAGTAAACATATACTAAAAGGTTCTTTTGATTCTGAAATAGCAGCTCAGGCTGAAGAGATTTTAGTTAGTAAAGGTGTTGTTTTTATAGGTAGTGACAGAGTAGTTGAAGTTATTGATAATAATGGTGATAATATTGTTAATGGAGTAAAACTTAAAAGTGGTATTGTTATAGATGCTGATGTTGTAATTTTAGCAACTGGATATAAACCAAATACAGAATTAGCTCAAAAAGTTGGAGTCTCGCTTGGTCATTATGGTGGTATCTGGGTTGATGAGTATATGCGTACAGAAAATCATGATATCTTTGCTGTTGGGGATTGTAGTGCTAGACGAACTTTTCTTACAAAAGTTCCATCGAAAGTGATGCTTGCTTCAACTTCATCAGCAGAGGGTAGAGTTGCAGGAAGTTCTCTTTATGGGTTGAAATATATAAAAGGTTTTACTGGAACAATCGCAATTTTTTCAACTATGATTGGAGATATTGCTTTTTCATCTGTTGGTGTATCAGAGGATGAAGCACAAGAAGCTGGAGTTGATGTTGTGATTGGTAGTTTTAGTGGGATGAATCGTCATCCAGCTTCTATTCCTGATGCTCAAAAACAGTTTGTAAAATTAATAGTAACAAGAAATGGTGGTCAAATTTTAGGTGGACAGATTGTTGGTGGTAGTGAAACTGGAGAGATGATAAATATCATAGGTTTAATGATTGAAACAGGTTTGAGTGTTTATAAAGCTAGATCGATGCAAGTAGCCACTCATCCTATGCTTACAGCTGCTCCTACAAATTATCCTATAGTTATGGCAGCTATTAAGGCAATAAAACAGATAGAGCAAAGACAAAAATAGATGACAAAATTTGCTAAAATATATGAGGCACATAAAAAACGAAAAGCTGTAGCAAAGAGTAATCCTAAAATAAACTCTCTTAACAGAGAGGGTTATGGGTATATAAAAAGAAGAGTTGGGTTGTTAAGTAATGAAGTTGGAACACCAACTTATTTAGCACTTACTGAGTTATCTGAGTTTATATCTAAAAATATCACTAAATCTTAGAGATAATTAATTTTAGGTCTCAAAGTATGTCAAAATGCTGCATAAAAAGTTATTTTTATGATAATTTTATTAGTTTCATAAATTTCTAAATATTTAACGGTTATACTTTTGTTTAAATTAAAAAAGGAATTAAAAATGGCAAAAGCAGCAGCAAAAGAGTTAAAAGTAGCAAAACAACTAGCTAAAAAATTAGCAAAACATAGAGCACATAAAAAAGCGGTGAAAGCTAAAAAAGCAGTGAAAGAAGCAAAATTAAAACTTCAAGCGAAGTTAGATAAAAAAGCAAAAGAGAAAAAAATAGCTAAAAAGAAAAAAGCAAATAGAGCTTCAAAAAAAGACTCTTAAGCATAAATACTATACACTTCTCTTAAAATAAAAAAAAGAGATTGTGTATGAAAAAAATAATAATTGCAACAAGAGTTAGTGATTTAGCACTATGGCAAGCGTATCATGTAAAAAATAGAATCGAAGCATCTTATCCAGATGTTACAGTTGAGTTAAATAAAATTGTAAGTAATGGTGATAAAGTTTTAGATAAGCCTTTAGCTCTCATCGGAGGTAAAGGTCACTTTACAAAAGAGCTTGAAGATGCGATGTTAGCTGGAGAAGCTGATTTGGCAGTTCATAGTTTGAAAGATGTTCCCACCTATATCCCTGACGGTTTAGAGTTAGTTGCAATTACTCAAAGACAAGACCAAAGTGATGTTTTTTTATCCCACAAATATGAAACTTTAGAAGATTTACCACAAGGTGCTGTAGTTGGTACTACAAGTCTAAGAAGACGAATGCAACTGCTTAAAAAGAGACCTGATTTGGTAGTTAAAGATTTAAGAGGAAATGTAAATACTAGACTTAGAAAATTATCTGAGGGGCAGTATGATGCAATTATTTTAGCTTGGATTGGTCTTCATAGATTAGATTTATTAAAAGATATTCCTTTTACAGATAAACTAGATCTTAACAGTATGATACCACCAATGGGTCAAGCTGCCTTAGGTATCGAGATAGTTTCTGATAATGATTTTATTAGAGAAGTAGCGATGACACTTAATGATAAACCAACATTTGATTGTACTATGATTGAAAGAGCTTTTATATCTAAAATAGGAGCAGGGTGTTCAGCTCCCGTTGCTTGTAACTCAACAATTGATGAAGATGTGATTAACATTGAAGCTATGATAGGTTATCCTGATGGTTCACATGTTATGTATAAAAGAGCATCTGCCTTGATTTCTCATTGTGATGAGTTAGGTTCACAACTAGCCCAAGATTTTATTTTAGATGGGGCTATGAAAATCTTAAAAAAAGCAGAGGAAATTGCTTTTAAAGAAGAGATGCCACAAAGATTATAGGTACATTAACTGAGAAAGTAAAATAATTATAACTACAAGAATAAATGGGAAAAGATGGCTTGTAAATACAAAAGGATTTATTTTAAATAACTTTTGATTTATACCTCTAATCCCTAGCCATGAAGCAAAAAATGCTTTTATACTAAGTAAAATTTGAAAATGACTCATTCCCTCTTCAGTAATTTCACCAAAAACTTGAGTAATCATAAATAAACCACTAGCAACTGCAACCATTAGAGCATAAGGAACAACTTTTCTTACATGCATCATAATAGCTTCTCTTGCTTTAGTCGCCTCCTCTTCATTTAGTGTTTGTTTCATTTTTGAAAGAAATAAATTATCTACAAATAGAAAACCACCATAGATAAAAACTGAAAAGATATGAATTGTGTGAATTAAAGTGTAAGTGATGATAGAGCCTTTTTTTTTTGAGCGAATTTTAGCATAATCTAATAAAAAATATAGTTGTTTTAGGTCAATTGTTGTAAAATAATTTTATGGAAAAATTAAAATTTGATGTATGTATAATTGGTTGTGGTCCTGCTGGTTTTGCAGCAGCTATGAGGTCTTATGACTTTAATAATCATGTTTGTATTATTGAAGGTAATCATGTTGGTGGTGCTGGTATACATGATGGGGCCTTAAGTTCTAAAACTATGTGGGAACTTTCTAAAGATTTTGCAATTGCAAATAGAGTTGATCGTGGTTATCGTGCATCTAGTATTAGTGTTGATTATGAAAAAATTCGTGATAATGTTTTTTCTGCAGTTCGAGAAAAAGAGTATCAAATTCGTTCACAGATTGAGATGTTTTCTAAAAAAGAGGATAGTAATAAAAGTTTAACTCTTTTTGAGGGTTGGGGTAAATTTTCAAGTGATAAAACTGTCATCGTTACAAAATATGATGGTGAAAGAGTAGAGATTGAGGCTAAAGATTTTATTATTGCAAGTGGTTCTCATCCTAGAAAGCACCCTTCGTTTGAGCTTGATGGAGAGAGAATTATATCATCAGACCATGTACTAAATCTAAAAAAATTCCCTAGAGATATCTTGATAATTGGTGCTGGTGTAGTTGGTTGTGAGTTTGCAACAATTTTTGCAGAGTTTGGACAAACAAAAGTACATTTGCTTGATTCTCAAGATAGAGTCATCCCTTTTGAAGATGATGATGTAAGTGATTATGCAAGTAAAATGTTGGAAAATATTGGTGTAAACATCCATCACACAGCATCTCTTAGAGGTATTAAAAAATATGAAAAATACATTGATGTAACTCTTGATTATAAAGATGGGCATACAGAAGTTATAAGTGTTGAAACTATCTTAGTATCTATTGGTAGAGTACCTACTTTTAAAAAATTAGGACTTGAAAATGTAGGTATTACTATAACTGATAGAGGTCTTTTATGTACTAATGAGCAGTGTAAGGTTGATCATAATATCTATGCAGCAGGAGATATATCTGGACATAATGCCCTTGTAAATGTTGCTGAGATGGAGGGGAGATTCGCTGCAAAAGCTATAAAAGATAAGATAAAATTCCCTCTAAGATATAGAAATATGTCAACAATTATGTTTTTTAATCCTGAGATTTCAGCAATAGGTTTAAATGAAAAAGAGTGTCAAAAAGAAAATATTGCTTATAAAGTTGTTGTTTATAAACATGCTCTTGTTTCTCGTGCAATTGCTATGCGTGATACAGATGGATTTTTTAAGATGATAGTAAGTGATGATGAAAATCCTCGTGTTCTTGGGATAAGAGCAGCTGGACCACAGTCAGCAGCATCTATCATGTATATAGCAACTTTAATGGATCATGATGTAACTCTTAGTGATATTATGAAAACAGTTCATCCCCATCCAAGTATGACAGAAGGGATTCAAGAGTGTATTAGGATTTTATTAGATAAATCTATATTTAAAGCAGAAGCCTTTCCTCAGTATGTTAAGTTTAAAAGCTGGACACCAAATAAGTAATCAGATATGAAATTAAAAATAATATTAATATCAGTTTTTTTATTTGTATATGGAGTGTTTTTTTATATCAATACTCAGAGTAAAAGTCAAAGAATTGACTTAGCGTTAAACAAACAAATATCAGACTTAAAAATTCATTACTCATTGACTAAAAATTATTTTCTTACAGATGCCAAAAGTATTAGGAGTAATATAACTTTAAATGAAAAAGTAATAACTATTTTTTCAAAGGCTAAGAATGCAGATGATAAACAAAGAGATAATTTAAGAGAAGAATTATATAAAGTATTATTACCAATGTATAAAAGATTGCAATTTAGAGGAATCTTACAATTTCAATTTATTTTTCCTGATAATTACTCTTTTTTAAGAATGCATAAATTTAGTAAGTATGGTGATGATTTAACAGGTATTAGATACACAGTTGAGTATGTTAATGCAACACAAAAAGAGATAGAGGGGTTTGAACAGGGCAGAACCACTCATGCATTTAGATATGTATTTCCTTATTATGATAATCAAGACAATTATTTAGGTGCAATAGAAGTCTCTTTATCCTCTTTTGCCTTGCAAGAGAAACTTTTAAATGTAGATAGAGTTTATTCCCATTTTTTAGTAAAAAAAGATGTTTTTAATGTAAAGTTATGGGAAATAGAAGGTATAGTAAATAAATATATAAATAGTATTGAACATAGTGATTATTTATTTACTATGACTAAGCATAGCAATATGGATACAATGAGAAAATATGAACAATATATTATTCCTAAATTAAAAAAGCAAATAGATGAGAATATAGACAAAGATAAACCTTTTGCTTTATATACCTCTTTTGATGAGACTGAAAAAGTTTTAGCTTTTTTACCGATAAAAAATGTTAAAGATAAAAAAACCGTTGCATATATAGTTTCATATACAAATAATGATAATATTTATAATATTTTAAAAAATTATAAGATAGCTAATGCTTTAGTCTTTTTTGGTCTTTTATTACTATTTTATTTTATATATAAAAATTTAAATCATAAAAAAGAACTTCAACAAGAGGTTAAAAATAAAACTGCTGAGTTAAAAGATTTAAATGAAAACCTTGAACATAAAATAGATGAAAAAACAGAAGATTTAAATG
>JAIOSY010000057.1 GCA_021107375.1 Sulfurimonas sp. | reverse complement strand
CTCTTTTCAAAACAACTGCAGCAGCGAAAAAAGCTCAGCCTCAAGCTGATGTTCTTTTAAACTTTGCATCGTTTAGAACTGCTTATGATGTAACTATGGAAGCATTAGAGATTGGTGGTTTTTCATCAATGATGATTACAGCAGAAGGTATCCCTGAGCGTTTAGCTCGTGGTATGAATCAAACTGCTCGTGAGAAAAATGTAACTATCATCGGTCCTGCGACTGTTGGTGCTATCACTCCGGGTGCATTCAAAGTTGCAAATATTGGTGGTACTATCACTAATATCGTTCAATCTAAATTACACCGTGCAGGTTCTTGTGGACTTGTGACTCGTTCAGGTGGTTTATTTAATGAACTTTCTAACATTATCTCTATCAATGCTGATGGTATTGCTGAGGGTGTTGCTATCGGTGGTGACAGATTTGTTGGTTCAGTTTTCATTGATAATTTACTTAGAATGGAAAAAAATCCAGCTGTTAAGTACATGATTCTTCTTGGTGAAGTTGGTGGTACTGAAGAGTACAAAGTAATTGAAGCTATTAAATCAGGTGCTATCACTAAACCAGTTATTGCATGGTGTATCGGTACAATTGCTAAATATTATGATTCAGGTGTTCAATTTGGTCACGCAGGTGCTTCTGCAAATGCTGAGTCTGAAACGGCTGAGTATAAAAATAATGCGATGAGAGAAGCAGGTATTCATGTACCAAACTCTTTCAATGAATTACCAGCAATGATTAAAACTGTATTTGAAGGTCTTAAACTTGCAGATATTCCTGAACCAAATATGAGTGTTTGTCCTACTGTTAGAAGAAGTAAAGAGTTTATATGTACTATTTCTGATGATAGAGGTGAAGAGTGTACTTATGCAGGTTTCCCAATCTCATCTGTTGCTACTCCAGCTACCGGCAAAGGAATCGGTGATGTTATTTCACTTTTATGGTTCAAAAAACAGTATCCACAATGGGCTACAGAGTTTATTGAAACTGTACTTAAAACTGTTGCTGATCATGGTCCAGCAGTTTCAGGTGCTCACAATGCAAAAGTAACAGCAAGAGCTGGTAAATCAGTTGTTGAATCTCTTGTAACTGGTTTATTAACAATTGGTCCAAGATTTGGTGGTGCTATTGATGGTGCTGCTAAGTATTTCAAACATGCAGATGATAATAATCTTGACCCTAAAGCTTTCTTAAAATATATGAAAGGTGAGGGTGTTCCAATTCCAGGAATCGGACATAGAATTAAATCACTTAAAAATCCAGATTTAAGAGTTACAGGGCTTATGAATTTTGCAGCTGAGAATTTCCCATCAACTCCACTTCTTGATTATGCAAAAACAGTTGAAGCATTAACTACATCTAAGAAAGAGAACCTTATCTTAAATGTTGATGGTACTATTGGTATCTTAATGGTTGATATGTGGAGAGCATTAGGTTACTCTGAGACTGAAATCAATGAATTTATTGAATCAGGTACACTTAACGCATTCTTTATCGTTGGTCGTTCAATCGGTTTCATCGGTCATGTACTTGATGAAAAAAGACTTGCAATGCCAATGTATAGACACCCTATGGATGACATTCTTTATGATGTTCCAGAAGCAGAAAAAATTAACTAATTTTTTCTTTTACTCAAGGAGTTTAAACTCCTTGAGCTCTTTCTAAATCCCCATTTATTTTAATTTCCACTTATTTTAGATATACTTGATAAATTACTAATTATATATAGGTGTGTATTATGAAAAAAGCATTTACAATGTTAGAACTGGTTTTTGTCATAGTGGTGATAGGTATATTAGCCGCAGCGATTATCCCGAGTACTAAAACAAATCCATTGCAAGAAGCTGCAGTACAAGTTGTATCTCATATTAGATATACACAGCATTTAGCTATGGTTGATGATAAGTATGCAGATGATTCACCGACAGTAGCTTCACCGAATTGGTATAAAAGAAGATGGCAGATTGTTTTTGAATATGTAACATCGGAACCAAAATATACTATATTTTCAGATGGATCAAGTTGTGATGGCAATGCAAATGATAGTGAAACGGCTGTAGATCCATTAAATCACGATAAAATATTAAGTGGTGGTGGAACAGGTATATCAAATATTAATAAAATCAATAAAAAATTAAATTTAAACCAAGCATATGGAATAAATTCTGTTTCTTTTTCTTCAAATGGTAAATTTGCTGGTAGCACAAGGTTGGCTTTTGATCACTTAGGGAGACCTCTTATTGGGAAGATAGGAAGTTATTCATCTGCATATATTAATAATAGACTTCTTCAAGGTCAATGTCAAATAACCTTATTTAATTCAGAGAGTAATGTAACTATAGCAGTAGAATCCGAAACAGGATATACTCATATATTATTATAAGATTTATGTAGTTTTATAGTACGAAATTAACAAATAAATTCCAACAAAAAACAATTTAAAAATCTTTATATATTTCTTTTTCCCTTTAAGCCACCTCTAAGTAACAACCCCCTATAATTCCCATCCACAAACAGAGACACCTTGTTTAAAAGGGGTTGGGAAGCTTCGAGTTGAAGTTTTACTCAATGTTTGAGATCATTGAAAACTAAGCAAGTAATAGACT
>JAIOSY010000304.1 GCA_021107375.1 Sulfurimonas sp. | reverse complement strand
TGTCGCGATTATACATAAAAGATGTTAATAAATTACTGAATTTAAGGTTATTGGCATGTGGAAAGTTTATCCTTTTACTAATTAAAAGTAAAAAAATCAAAAGAGTGATGTAGTTTCAAAGGCTGAAGGAGGAAGGATACTCTAGTATCCGACGATTGAAGCAACGCAGAAAATGCGTCGCTATTTTGATTTTGTGATATAAAAATTAAATTACATTGAACAAGCACTAACACCTGGAGGAGTAGTTGGTTGAACAGAAGCGTTACTAACACCACCATTTGCATTAATCTCTATAATTTGATTCCAAATAGATTCAGCAGCAATAGCATATCTTTTTGCACTCTCAGAACTTGGAGCAACAAATGAGATAGGTTGACCATTATCACCACCTTCACGAATACTTGGTTCAAGTGGTATTTCAGCGATTATTTTAGTATCAAATTCATCTGCCATCGGCTGAGATGTTCCTTTACCAAAAATATCATACTCAACACCAGTATCTGGAGCAATAAATCCACTCATATTCTCAACAATTCCAGCGATAGGAATATTAAGTTTTTTGAACATATCTAATGAACGACGAGAATCATCAAGTGAAACTCCTTGAGGAGTTGTAACAGTTAAACCAACAGTTACAGGTACTGATTGAGCAAGAGTTAATTGAGCGTCACCAGTTCCCGGAGGCATATCTATAACAAGTACATCTAATTCAGACCATAAAATATCTCTTAAAAACTGCTCAATAGCTTTCATAATCATAGCACCACGCCACATAAGTGACTGACCATCTTCCATTAATGAACCCATAGACATCATCTCTAAACCATAAGCTTTAATAGGAAGAACTTTGTTTCCATTAACTTCTGGCTTAACTTCCCCAACACCTAACATACGAGGTATATTTGGACCATAAATATCAGCATCTAATAAACCGACTTTAAGTCCCTGCTTAGCTAAAGAGATAGCAATATTTACAGATGTAGTTGATTTACCAACTCCACCCTTACCTGAACTCACCATTAAAAAGTTTTTAACTTGTGGAGCAATATTTTTACCATGAGAAGAAGTTTCCCTCGGTATTTGTGGAGCTTTAACATTTACATTAATAGCACCAACACAACCAGCTGATTTTAACTCTGCTGTTGCATCATCTTTAATCTGCTGTGTAACTTCTTGGGCTGATGATGTTATTTCTACATCAAAACTAACATCAACATCATTTATTACTATATTTTTAACAAATCCAAAAGTTACAATATCCTTAGTAAAACCAGGATACATAACTTTTGATAAAGCTGATTTTACAATCTCTTCAGTCATATATATTTCCTTTAATTTATTTTATAAATTTAAGGGAACCTTTTCCCTTATTTAAATAACGCAAAAGGAAGTAATTCCTTTTACTACGCTAACGCTGAGTTCTCTTCAGCAGAGAGCTCATGAACAGATAAACTGTTCTTTAATTAGTATTTTCGTATCATATCTAAATAAGACAAATATTGTCTTATTTAAAGTTTAAATTTTAAAACTAGTGAGCTTCGGCTAATTTTGCCTCTGCTGCTATCTTGGCAATAGCTTCAGGATTATCCATTATATCTTGAGTAATTTTATAAGAACAGAATTTTGGTCCACACATTGAACAAAACTCTGCTTCTTTAAATACCTCTTGAGGAAGAGTCTCATCATGATACTCTCTGGCTCTTTCACCATCAAGTGCTAACTCAAACTGTTTTTCCCAATCAAAACTATATCTTGCATCACTCATCTCATCATCAATATCTCTAGCACCTTTTCTACCTCTAGCAATATCAGCAGCATGTGCAGCAATTTTATAAGCGATAATTCCCTCACGAACATCTTCAGCATTTGGTAAGCCTAAATGCTCTTTTGGTGTCACATAACATAACATACTAGCTCCATGCCATCCACCAACAGCAGCACCAATAGCAGAAGAGATATGGTCATATCCAGCTGCAATATCAGTAACTAATGGTCCAAGAATATAAAAAGGTGCTTCATGACAAAGTTCTCTCTGAAGCTTCATATTTCTCTCAACTTGATTTAAAGGCACATGCCCAGGCCCTTCAATCATAACTTGAACATTTTTCTCCCAAGCACGAAGAGTTAAATCCCCAAGAACTTTTAACACTCCTAACTGAGCATCATCAGAAGCATCGTGCAAACAACCAGGACGAAGAGAATCACCTAGTGAAAGTGCAACATCATATTTTGCACAAATATCTAAAATCTCATCATAAGCAGTATAAAAAGGATTTTCTCTATGGTAATGCATCATCCAAGCAGCCATCAGTGAACCACCACGAGAAACAATACCCATCTTTCTTTTTGCAATTTTAGGCATAGTTTCAAGTAAAAAACCTGCATGAATTGTAAAGTAAGAAACACCTTGTTGTGCTTGACGTTCAAGAACATCTAACATAACTTCTATACTTAAATCTTCTATCTTATTTCCAACATCATGTAAAATCTGATAAATTGGAACAGTCCCGATAGGAATCTTTGAAGCACCGATAACAGCCTTACGAATCTCATCTAAATCACCACCAGTAGATAAGTCCATAGCAGTATCAGCTTTATAATGCTGAGATACTTGCATCTTCTCAACTTCACCCTGAACATCAGAAGCGATAGCAGATGAACCAATATTTGCATTGATTTTACAAGTTGCTGCGATACCTATTGCCATTGGTTCGAGTGAAGTGTGATTTACATTTGCAGGGATAATTAATCTACCTCTTGCAATTTCAGAGCAAACTAACTCAGGTGCTAAGTCTTCAACTTTTGCAACATACTCCATCTCTTCAGTGATAATTCCTTCTCTTGCATAATACATCTGTGTACGAACAGCATCATTTTTTCTTTTTTCTACCCATGAAGATCTCATAATCTCTCCTAAAAATTTATACGGTTAAATATTTTATATATTGGAAATATAATCAAATAAAGTTAATCTAATATTAAAATCCAACACTATGTTTTCAATATCATTTCATATCTAGCTACGAATAGCTATTCTATAAACAATAGATTCCTACTTATATTAAAATGCCGTTAAAAAAAAACAGTATGAAATTACCTTTCACTCAATGATTATTAAAAGACCATTTTTTTACTTTAAATCCTATTTCAGGTAGTTTTTAAAATATATTCTGATAATTTATATCAGAATATATTTAATTTTTATTTTGCCATATCTATAAAAGAAGCCCAATCTTTCCAAAATAAAGTTTTATCATTTTCTTTATATTGTTTTGGAACTTCAATATTAGGCATAACAGGTACAAAACTTGCACCGTTACTAAACATCTCTTGAGCTTTTTGAGAAACTAGAAAATCAGCTGCTTTTTTAGTCTCTTCACTATATCCTTTTTTCATTATCATAACTTGTGTAAGGTGAAATGCACCCTCTTTAGGCCAACATATTGCCGAACCATTATCTTTTGAAAACATTGCAAAAGAGAGAGGCATAATTCCAATGTCATACTCTTTATTTGCTACTGCTTTATTTACATCTATCGGCAATCCTAAATATTCAACATCATTTTCAACAAAATCTTCACCTTTTTGACCTAACTCTTGTTTGTAAAATTGTTTCAAAAGAACGGCTGGAGGAGTAGCTTCATCCGTTGTGATAATTTTACCTTTAAATCTAGGCTCAATAAGATCATTCCATGTCTGTGGTGGATTTTCCATCTCTTTGTTATAAAATATTACTATTGGCATTATATAGATAGGTTTTAATATCCAGTTATCATCCAAAAGACCTTTTGATTCTAAATCAGAGTCTAAATCATATTTGTACTCATCATCAAAAACACCTAAGCCTTTGAAATAATCTCTTTGCCACAATAATTCAGGACGAATAGTAACCATGATATCAGGTACCTCATCCATTTTACCCTCTTTAATTTTTTCTAAATATACTAAATCATCAGAATAGTATTTTTTAGTAGAATTAAAAACTTCAGAATTTGGACAAAGTTTTCTTAACTCATTCAATGTATTTCTAGCTGCATTAACAGGTACTGATATATAAATTTTATTTTTTTTCATTTTTATGCTCCTATCTCTTTTTCTAGCATTGCAAGTGTTTTTTCATCAAGTTTGCTACCGTGTCTTAAATCTTCTCTAAAGTTTTCAAGAATATTGTCTATTTTTTTAAAATATTTTAGATGTTTTCTTTCTATATCATCTGATAAAATAAGTTTAGACATAGAACCATTTTTCATAATAACTCTTTTTTGAGCCGTTACTATTAAACTTGGATCATGTGAAGCTATTAAAACCATTTTACCCTCAGATGCAAGTATCTCGATACCTTTTGTTTTGTTAATTCCAGCATTTTCAATTTCATCAACTAAAACGATAGGAGCATTACTAATAAGTGCAGTATCAGCTATCATTAAAGCTCTTGATTG
>JAIOSY010000282.1 GCA_021107375.1 Sulfurimonas sp. | reverse complement strand
ACCTATTAACAATGCTATTTACTATAGATTAAACTTCAAACCACATGCCAAAAATTTTCCACAAATAAGTACAAATCCATTTTCTGGCTTTTACTGGGGTTCAACCGTTATATATAGTATGATACAAATGGCAATATATATGGGAATTAAAGAGATTTATTTGATTGGTATTGATTTTAGTTTTGATATACCAAAAAACTTTTCTATCAACAGTGCTAATCGAAAAGACTTAATAAGTGAAGGTGAGGTAAATCATTTTCATAAAGACTATAGAAAAGTTAATGAAAAATGGAATCTACCAAACTTAGAGATTCAGCTAAAAGCATTTGAAAAAGCTAAAAATTACTGCAAAAATCATAACATTAAAATATATAATGCTTCAAAAATATCTAAACTAGAAACTTTTGATAAAATTTCTATCTTTTAATATATCTGAAAATACTTTGTTTCCTTTTACCGACCAATGTGTATCAGATGCTAAATAATCATCTATCTCAAATTTATCGCTAAGAGATATAGTTTTATTATTATCTTCTATATTTTGAACAAAAAAATTCCACATTTCATTAAAATTACAAGATAAATTTTTCAATTCATAATTGTATGTTTTTTTAAAAATCACTTCTTCTTTTATGGGAACTCTTACAATAGTTACATTTTCAAATTTTGAAAATAGTTTATTTAATATATCTATTTGAGACTTTACAAATATTTTATTTGTTTCAAAATCAAGATAAGCGTAATTTGGATTAAAAAAATATTTAGTATTATTATTTTGATAATACAACTCTTTATTAAAAAGCTTTTTTTTAAAATTAGAGTATCTCCATTTTATATACATCTTTAAAACAGATATAAAATCAGTTTTCCAATTAGCTTCTTTAAATATATTATTTTTATTTGAAATAGCCCTTTCATGTAGCTTTGCCGTAATCCATATATTTGGATGATATACATAAATTAAATGTTTAAAATCACCTTCATAAAAATCATCTAATACTGCTAAATGATTTCTAGGTGCAACTGGCATCGCTATATTAAAAGAATCCCTGAATCTATCCTCTATTTCATACCAGTTTTCACCATTATTTACAGATAAACCCATCGCATATGATGTACCACATATTACAGTATCAGATGAACTATTAGCAACTCCTCTTAAACCATACTTATTTGATTTAAATGAAAACCCTAAATTTTTTTTAGATATATTTAAATTTGGATAAAAGGTCATTCCATAATTTTCATCTGCCTTAAGTAATTTCAACCACTTTCTAGCATTAAATGGATTTTGGAAATTTATATTACTTTTCATTTATCTTTAAAATTTTTTCTGCAAAAATAAAATCCTCTTCTTCACTTACTTTAATACCTCTAATATGATCTAATTCAAAAAGTAATCTATCCTCTCCCATAGATGCAAAACCTTGTTTATTCATTCTCTCATCAAATAGCTTGGCATTCCATATAGTTATTGCCCAGTTTAGAACATGTACAACCTTATTTTCCTGACTTGGCGCTAACTCTTCATTCAAATTTATATTAACTGCTTGTAAATCACAAAAAGTTTGCATCTGAGTCTTGCTGGCAGATATTAAAGTATCACAATTACTTTTTTTATATAAATCTAAAGCTTCTTTTATATCGCTTGGCAAGATAAGGGGACAGACTGGATTTATCATAATAAGTGTATCTGGTTTTAATCTATCTATTATGTCATGATTAAATTGATCACTCGTAGCTTTATCATTAGCAAGAGAAGATTCCCGTTTATATACTTTTATATCAAAATTATTTTTTACATAATGTTCTATCTCATCAGAATCAGTATTTACATAAATATTTTTAGTTACATCAGAATCAATAGCATTTTGTATAGCATAGGATATCATTGGATATCCATTCATAATTCTTATATTTTTATGAGGAACTCTTTTACTATTTTCTCTAGCAGGTATATGAAGTACTATTTTCCCTAAATTTTTCACTTTAATGCTTCTCTCTTATAATAAATAATGGAATATATGAAGTGTATGATAAAATACCTTATTGTAAAATAAACTAATAATATAAGGATTGCAGAATGTTTAATATCGGTAGACATGCTGTTAATCTCTCTGATAGTCTCAGTAAAATTGACATAGAAAATAAAAACATCTACTTTGTCCCACTTAACTATGTTACTGAAGTCATCGCTAATGAATTTATAAAACAAAGTCCAAAATCAATTAACTTCATAGATAATTTTAAAACTGGTAAAAATATCATTAAACCCTCTAGTATAAAAGAGTATGACTATATCTTTTTATATAGTCCTAATTATCAAAATGAGATACTAAAACAATTACCAAAGAAAAACTTATATATACTACATAATAAAAGAAAAAATGGTTATCTTGCTCTTCCTTTAAATAGTTTATTTCTATTAAAAGAAACCATTCAAGAAAAAGTAATAAATTTTTATCTAAATTTATTATATAAAACTAGGCTAACAAGCCTAAATAAATTTAATATAACATTACATTCAAATGAGATAAAATTAAAAAAATTAAAAAGTATTCATAAAAATCAAAGAGCTTTTATAATTGGTAATGGACCAAGTCTAACTATTGATGACTTAAATAAACTAAAAGGTGATATTACATTTGCCTCAAATAAAATATTTTTAGCCTATGATGAAACCACTTGGAGACCTACATATTATAGCGTTGAAGATAGTCTAGATATAAATGAATACTACAATGAGATTAAAAATTTATCTGATTCTATTAAACTACTGCCATTTAAACATATAAAAGAGCATGATATCATTAAAGATGCTATTTACTATCCACTTATACCAAATAAAGAAGAAAACCTATTTGAATGCTCAAACAACTTACTAACGGGTATATATCCAGGGGCAAGTGTTACTTATAGTATGTTGCAAATTGCTTTATTCATGGGAATAAAGGAGATATATCTCATAGGTGTAGACTTTAACTATAGTATCCCCAATGAGTATAATGATAAAATTACAATATACCATCAACAAGAGAATAATCACTTTCATAAAGATTACAGAAAAAAGGGTGATTTATGGGGAGAGCCTAGTGTTGAAAAGCAGAAGCAAGCCTTTTTAAGTGCTAAAAAATTTGCAGACAAAAATAATATAAAAATCTATAATGCATCAAGAGTATCTAAACTAGATATTTTTGATAAAATTAATTTAGATTCACTTTTTTAACTATCTGTAAAAACAGATCTATCTCCTCTTTTGTTACAGATAAGGTTGGTCTCAATCTTATAGTATAATTTCCAGCTTTATTTACAAGTAATTTATTTTCAAAACATTTTTTTACGAACTCATCTCTCTTATCCATTGTTTGAAAATCAAAAGCTATCAAATAACCTATAGATCTATAATTTAAAAATATAGTTTCTAAATTCTTTTTAATATATTGGGAATATTTATTTACATCTTCTAAAATATTATACTTTTTAAACGCCTTTAAAATATAATTTGCTCTAACTACATCTATTAACTCACCATCAAATGTAACATCAAGTTTTTGATAAGGACTATTTAGAATTTCTATATATTTATCATCCATAACTATTCCACAAACCTGAGACTTTTTACCAAATACTAAGATATCTGGAACTATATTTAAATGTTCATAGTACCACATCTTACCCGTAGTACCAAAACCAGTTTGAATCTCATCCCAAATAAAACAGATATCTTTTTGTAAAGTCAATTCTCTAATCTTTTTAAGCTTTTGAATGTCTAAATATATATCACCATTAGTTGCTTGAATAGGTTCAATTATGATTGCAGTTAATGTATTTAAATTTTCATTTTCTAAATATTTTATAATTTCATCTAATGTTAAATCAATCCAGTTATTTTGTGGAAAGAACTCCATTCTTTTTGCTGTTACTCCAACTCTACTTGTTGTAAATCCCCAACTATTTACACCATGAAAAGAATTTTTCACACTAATAATTAATGGATTTGAAGATTTTTTATACTCCATAGCTGTTTTTATCGCAGATTCTATAGCCAATGCACCAGTGCATGTAAAATGAAAATTATCACTAAATGTGTACTCTTTAAAAATATCTATAAACTCAAGCAACTCCTCACTTTTACAAACATTATTAGCCATTCTAATATAAGAAATCTCTTCTATTTTATTTTTAAAATCATCACCAAATATTGGATGATTATATCCAAGTGGTAAAGCTGAGTACATATTAAAAAAATCTAAATATTCCTCAGAACTATTTTTATCTACTAAAAAAGAGTTATGTGATTTTTTAAAATCTATAATCAAAGGTAAAACATATTTCATATCAATTTATCTCTTAACATATAGTAATATTCCATGAACAATAGTGGTAAAATTTATCTCGAAAGAGGAAAAATATTTAGCTGCTTGCTCATTTATCTCTCTGGTATTTAAGTCTATAAAATCTCTATTTCTGCAATCTTCTATATCACTATTTGGTAGATGTATAATTGCTTCACCTTTTTCGCTAAGAACTCTACTTATCTCTTTTAAGTAATTAAAAATAGCATTTTTTTCAACTCTCACTAAAGTATCTATGCAAAACACCAAATCTACACTATTTGACTTTATGCCACTCAACTCATCTCCATCAGATATATAAAATTCAAACTTATCTAAGTGTGTACTATATCTATGATTTATTGCTTTAATAAAAACATCATTTATATCAACACAAATTATTTTTTTTGCATTTAACATATATTTTGTCCATTTACCACCCAGTGTTCCAAGCTCTAAAATAGTTGTTTGAGAATTTATTTTACTTTGTAATTTATTATTAATAGAAAGATAGTTACCAAGTGTATCATTTTGATTTTCTGGATCTCCCCAAGAATATCCATACTCTTCTTTATCTAAATCTTGATTTTGTTCAATATATGACTTTAATTGATTAGCCCAAAATTTCTTTTGTGCCTCCAAAGTATTAAAATCAATAACTTTTTCTTTTTTATAACCATTAAATTCATCTAATTTAGTAAATATATATTCACTGTTTACTATACTTAAAATATAAATATTTTTACTATTTATATCTTCTATTATCTCTTGCCAATAATTAGGACTATAAACTACAAGATAATCATCATTACAAATAATATCTTTTTTAAATATATCATTACCCTCTTTAAAACTATCAATAAAACCTTTTATACTAATATTTTGTAAATTAAGTTCACTTAATAAAGATTCTGTAATATCATTTTTGGGAGATAGATAGAGTGGCTTAGATTTGAGACTCTCAAGATTCACTAATAGTCCTCTTTATCATAGACATGATCAACATCATATCTACTAACTGCTATTCTTATTGCTGCCTCATCTCCAATAGCTGTAATTTTATGTTTTTTATTTTTCGGCATAAAAACCAAATCACCCTGTTTAATAATTTTTATCTCATCTTCGATATCCCACTGCCATGTTCCAGCTATTATAAACCACCACTCATTCCAATGAGGATGATAATGTTTTCTATTTCCTTCACCTGGTAGTTGACATATTAGGGTAGCAGAGTTTGACTCTGTATCAACCAAAGTATGTGACCAAGATCGCTTTTTACCATATTTCTCAATCAAATCTGGAACATGAGTAATCCCCTGATTTGCCATATCAAATATAGAGCTTGAGACACCATCATTTTTTAATATATTTGGTACATTTGCATCAGACTTCATAATATTTTTTTTCTTCTTTAATATCTTGCATTTTTAAAACAGCCTGAGCTAAATAAAAATCTTTTTCATTATCTATATCTATCATTCCTGCACCTTTTATAGTATAGTATCCTATCTTCTGAGGTCCTCCAT
>JAIOSY010000214.1 GCA_021107375.1 Sulfurimonas sp. | reverse complement strand
GAAGTAAATTATCATATACTTGGACACTATGATGCAATGATGATTATTTTGAATGCAATTGCAAAAGATAATATTAATAGCCATGATATAAAAAAATACTTAGAAAATATGTCTTCATACAATGGTTATACAGGTAAAATAATTTTCGATTCAAATGGTGGGGCAAGTTTACCTCTTTACTTATATACAATAAACAATAATAAATTTTGTAAATATGAAGGAATTAAATAAGCTAAATGAAAATATAAATAACTATTTTGATTCCGTTGAAGTCCATATTAATGAGGACTTTATATCGGAAGAAGTTGCAAATAAATATTTTTTTGAACTAGATATTGAGGTTAAGAGCTTTCTGGAACAAGTATTTGGTAAAGAAGATAAAATCAAAGATTTTGGGAAATTTCCAAAGTTTTTGAAGTATAATAAGGAATACACAGATGGCATCATTTTTTCATATTGGTCTTTTAGAGGCGATAGTTATTATTATTCAACTGAAGAAAAAAGTGGTGATTGGAGAGATAATTTCTTTTATAAAGGTATTCGTTGGTCTGAAGGATATTTAAAACAACAATTCTACGATTTTTATGAATTTTTTAAAAATGTTCCATTTAGCACTAATCCTGTTAACTTTTTTGTAACTAATAGTATTAAGGATAAAACTTTTTACCTCAGAGTTACATCATATGATATTACCGATAATACAACTATTAAACTACCAACTATCCAAGAATTATACGATTTAAATGTTCCATCTCTTGACATTTTATTAGAATATATTGAAAATTTAAGGAAATTAAATAGAGAAGGAACAAGTCCATTTGAAAGAAAGAATCACAAATATAATACAGATGATTTTAAAAAATTATATATAAAAGCATTAGGAGATACGATTAAAAAGGAGAAGAAATATTTTTCAAATATATATGAAGATATTCAGAAAGTAATTAGGATAAAAAAGGAATATGAAAGCAATATTTTGGAAAGGATCTTTTCACTGATTATTATTTATCAATATTATGATACTCCCTATGATATATATATATTTCTTCCGAAATCCGTTAATGGAATATTAAACATATCTTCCAGTTTAATTTTTACAACAGAAGAATATGATGAAACCATACTTAAATATGAACAACCATTAAAGACCTTAATTGAAACATTAAATAGATTTGCATTAATTGAAAAAATAATTTGGGAAAAACTAAGAAAAAATCTACCAAAATTTTGGGTGTTAAAAGAAAAGTATCATAAATACCGAGAAAATTATGAACTATTAACAGAGGTTATTTTAGCTATAGTAAAAACTATATGCATAAAGGAAAAGATTACTTTTACCTATAAACCTCATCGCATAAAAGAATTTAAAAGTTTTTATGAGAAAATAGTAAAGATAGCTAACGACAAATCAAATGATCAGCATGATAGATTTAGAAAGTTTATTGAGAAAGGTGATGGTTCAGAGTTTCCAGATATTTTTGACAGACTAAATGATATTGTGGGTGCTCGAATAGTTTGTCTATATAATGAGGATATAACCAAAATTGATAAAAAACTTGATGAACTTAATGAAAGTGGTGATATTATTATTGTTAATCCAAAAAACCATGATAAAGATACGCCCGGAGTTCCAAAACCTGGATATACTTCCTTACATAGAACTATTCAAATAGGGGGAAAAAGAATGGAATTATTTGAATATAAAGACATTATAAGATTAAAATGTGAATTGCAAATAAGGACATTATTGTCAGATGCTTGGGCAAATGTTGAACATCAAATTTCTTACAAACCCAAAATTAGATATAATCCAGACAAAATTGCAGAAATTGATAGAAAAATGTTAGCTATTTCTTATGTTCTTTCTCAACAAGATCAGCAATTTAATGAATTAAAGGAAGATATTGAAAAAATCATTTTAGAAAAATTTTATGAAGGATATAGATAGAATTAGCTACACTAAAATTACTGTTCGATATTCTCAAGTTGATAAAATGAATCAAATCTATTATTCAAGATATTTAGAGTATTTTGAAGTTGCAAGAATAGATTATCTTCATGATATTTATACTCCGTACGATGTTATTGAAAATAAATTTAAGGTTTTGATGCCCGTTATAGAATCCTATATAAAAATTTCAAAACCATCAAGATTTAATGATAAGTTAAATATTAAGACTAGTCTGGAGATAGTTAGTGAAAAAAGGTTCAAGTTTACATATTCAATATTTAACAAGGAAATGTCTATAGTTGCCAAAGGTTACACAACTCATGTTTTTGTCTCTGAAACGAGTAAATCAGTATTAATATTAAATGACGTCTTTAAACTAATTTCAAAGTAAAATGGAAAATAGCATTATTTTAACAATATATGTTGCTTCGGTTTCATCAGTAATATCTTTTTTAATATCAATCCTAACTTTAAGATTAAAAAAGAAAGAAATTAATATCGGTATTTCCCAATTTAATAAGAAAATCAAAGTTGAGATTAAAAAATTTGAAAAAGAATCAGAAGCAAAATTAATAGAGATTGAAATGTTCTCTGAACAATTTCAAAAGCAACAAACTAGAATCTTAACAGAGAAATTAATTAATAAACGTTTAGATATATATCCACATGTTTTTTCTATAACAGATAAATTAAGATCAGAATATATTTTAAAGGGTTCAATAGATCAAAACTACATTTTAGAAATTCACCAGCAACTTACCAATTGGCATAAAAGCGAAGGTGGATATTTGCTTTCTAAAAATTCGGAGGATAATTATAGGATTTTGCGGGACAATCTTATTAATTCGTTAGACTCATTTAAATCTGATACTTTAAAAGTTGAACTTAACAAAGACGAAGCCCTTAAACTAAGAGAATTAAAATCTAATTTCAGAAGATGTTTAAGGCACGATTTAGATTTAATCTATACTGAAGATAATCAATAAGATCATGCAAATTGCGATAAATATTGTCCATAGCTTTAGCCTTTACATATTAATTTCTTTGTCTTTTTATTTATGCTACACAATTAGTAAATTTTTTAATTTAGCACATGCTGCTATAATAACTTTAGGAGCTTATTTCATATATTTATTTTCTTATCAATTATCGTTACACATTTTCGTATCAATAATCCTTAGTATTATTTCAGCAATTTTTGTTGGTATTTCTATTGAGTTTATTATATATAGAAAATTAAGAAAATTAAACATTAGCCCATTCTTCATGTTAATAGCATCTCTTGGCATTTATGTTGTCTTGCAAAATGTCATTTCATTAACATGGGGTGATGAGGCAAAAATTATTCGCAGCACTAATATAAGCGTTGGTAATAAGTTAATAGGGGCATACATTACAGATATTCAAATTATTACATTCACTGTTAGTCTTTTTCTTTTATTAGGAATAATTGTATTTCAAAAGAAAACTAAATTAGGCAGACAAATT
>JAIOSY010000178.1 GCA_021107375.1 Sulfurimonas sp. | reverse complement strand
GGGGCAAAATGAAATATTGGCATTAGTTGAGCTTCCCTTTTATTTACAATTTTATCATCATGATGAATTCCTGGATGATTTTTCATATATGGATTTTTCACCCAAACCTTACCAGCAAAGATAATAGTTTCATGCTCTTTAAAGTTTTCTTTTATCCACTCATCACCTTCACTATGGTGAATATATAAGTCTTTATCTAAAATAAAAAGTTCATCTCCAGGAAGTGCTACACATCTTTTTACAAAGTGTTGCTTAACATTATGTGGGTATCTAAATATTACAATATCTCCACGCTTAGGTGTGTCTCCGTCCATAAGACGAAGTTTATCACTCCATGGTATTATTGATATTTCAAACCATGGAATATGTGGCATAGGGATACCATATGCAAATTTTTTAGCAAAAAGATGGTCTCCTATTAAAAGAGAATCTTTCATCGAGCCACTAGGAATTCTAAACGCTTGAGCAATAAAAAATATTACAAAAAGGACAATTATTATAGTTCCTGTCCATGAGTTTGAAAATCTGTAAGCTTTACCTAAAACTTTTTTCATCTATTTTTTCTCTTTTGCATTTAGTTGTGCAGCTTTTAAAGTATTGCTTAAAAGCATTGCGATTGTCATTGGTCCAACTCCACCAGGACTAGGTGTTATGTATGAACTTTTTTTACTTACATTTTCAAAATCGACATCACCAACAAGTTTTCCCTCTTTAGTTCTGCTTACTCCAATATCAATGATGATAGCATCATCTTTCACCATATCTTGCGTAATTAAGTTTATAACTCCAACACCAACTAAAATAATATCTGCATTTAGTGTATGTTTTTTCAAATCATCTGTAAATATATGACATATCTCAACAGTTGCATCTTGATTTAGTAAAAGTGATGCCATCGGTTTTCCAACGATATTTGAAGCACCAACAACTACACAGTTTTTACCTTTTAAGTTTATGTCATACTCTTTAAAAAGTTCCATAACTCCTAGAGGAGTACAAGGAACAAAACCATCAAGATTAGTAACTAAACGACCAACATTAAATGGATGAAAACCATCTACATCTTTAGCAGGGTCAACAAGTTCAAGAAGTTTTGTAGTATCTATATGTTTTGGAAGTGGAAGTTGAATCAAAATACCATCAATACTTGAATCATTATTCATCCCAATAATTGTTCTCTCAATCGCTTCTTGAGAGATATTTTCAGGCATATCATGAGTGATTGAGTAAAAACCAACTCTATCGCATGCTTTTTTCTTCATATTTACATATGCTGCACTTGCTGGATCTTGACCAACTAGTATAACTGCAAGACCCGGAGTACATCCACATTTTTCTTTTAGCATCTTTACTTTATCAGTAACTTGTAACTCTATTTTTTTTGAAAGTTTTTTTCCATCGAGAAGCTGCATTTAAACCTCATAAATTATTTTTTTGTTATTATACCTTATTAAATTACAATAGGTTTATAATGAAACAGATATTTTTACTTTTTTTACCTTTATATTTAATGGCAGAATCTACTTTTATTTCGCCAATTGAGTATGCTTCACAGCTTTATAAAAATCCTAGAGGAATAGGTTGTCAGCATTGTCATGGTAATAATGGTGAGGGTAAATTAGTAGCAACTTATATACATAAAAAAGAGAAAAAAGAGTTTCGTGGACCAGCTATAAATGGTATGGATTTTAACGATTTTTACAAAGCTTTAAATAAAAGGAGAAGAGGTATGCCAAGATACTTTCTTACAAAAAAAGAGGTTCAAGCACTCTACCTTTACCTTAATCAAGAGAAAAAAAATGTTAAATAATGACTTTCAAGAGATAAAGTTAGCATATAAAAATAGAGATTTAAACGCTCTTGATAAATTGGCAAAACCAACTTTTAGAGAGATAAATAAAAAAAATAATTTTCGTTCAGTTTTGATGCTTTCTTGTAGTAATATTAAACACTTAACTAAAATAGAGTTTCTTGATGCTGATTGTATTATGTTAAATCTTGAAGATGGTGTTAGTAAAGAGGATAAGGCTTTTGCTCTTGTTTTGTGTGCTATTTTTATCTCCAAAATCAGACAAAGTGACAAAAAACTTGTTGTTCGTGTAAATGCACTAAATGAGGGTGGATATGAGGAGATAGTTTATTTAAATCAGTTTATGCCAGATGCGATTAGAGTTCCTAAAATAAATAATGCCAAAGAGGTTAAATCTATTTTAGCCCTATTAGATGATGAGATAGAGTTACATCTTTCCATTGAGACAGCAGATGCTTGGCATAATTTGGCAACTTTAGATATAGATAAAAAAGTTACAACATTTTATCTTGGGATTCTTGATTTATTTGCAGATATGGGTTTATCTCAAAGTTTAATAAACAGAGATAATCCAACTATGCTTTATATACTTTCTCATTTTTTGATAACTTCTAAATCAATGGGCGTAAAACCTGTCTCCTTTGTTTATCAAGAGTTTAAAAATCTTGATGAGTTTGGCATGTGGATTGAGTTGGAAAAAAGTATGGGGTATGACTCAAAAGGATGTATATCACCTGCGCAAGTTGAGCTTGTAAATAAGAAGTTTGTAGATGATGAAGAGCAATTAAAAAGAGCCAAAGTGATAGTAAAACTATTTGAGATACATGAAGCTCAAGGGATTACAGGTTTTGTAGATGAAGATTATGGTTTTATAGATGAACCTATTTATAAAGGTGCATTAGCATTATTAGGAGATGATAAGTGATAAAAAGAATTAAAAAATATTCAACAACAAACACTTTAGTGATTTTAGGGATTATTTTAGGAGTGGTATTTGGTAGTTTTTTACCAGAAATAGCACTAAAACAACAAGTTTTAGGTCAGATATTTATTAGTTTTTTAAAGATGCTAGTTGTGCCTTTAGTTTTTTCCAGTATATTTATTTCCATATTGGGTCTAGGCTCTTTAGATGAGTTGAAAAATATAGGATTAAGAACAATAGGTTTATATCTTTTAACAACTGCATTAGCAGTATTGCTAGCTATTTTTGTAATGAATGCATTTCCAATAGGCGAAATGGTTTCTACAAAAGGTTTGGAGTACGCTAAAGCTTCTCAAATAGCCGAG
>JAIOSY010000041.1 GCA_021107375.1 Sulfurimonas sp. | reverse complement strand
CAATGGCAACATTATTAGGTCCTAATTGTGCTGTTGCATCTATATGTTTATAAGGTACGATAACTTTTATATCAAATTTGTCATTAATACCATATATTAATCCAAGAAGTGTAATATTTGCACTTGCATTTAAGTTTTCTTTATTTTTAACTTCATTAGTTGAATTAAACATACTGTCTCGTTTGAAAGAGATATGTTTAATGCCCATTTTGAGTTTACCTTTAGGAAGCGTCATCGCTCCAGCTTTTGAATTAATCCCTGGAATCACCATTGCGTTTAGCAAAAGTGAACCTGCTAAGATAGTTAGAAATATTACTTTCACTTATAATCCTTGTATTGATAATCATTTTCAATACAAAAAGTTTAACAAAGAGTATCTTAAATTAATATTAATAATGATATTAATTATCAGTAGAATTTATAAAAAAAGCATTTTTACTGCAATGATATAGAGGGCGATAGCAAGTATTTTTTTGATGGTTTTTGATGAGATTTTAAAGTGAAGTAAATAGTTTCCAATCATTCCACCGATATAAGCACCAACTCCAACAATAGCTAAGAGTATATAGTCAAGTTCAATTACACTTGCATAACTACCAAAAGCTACGATAGATGAAAAAGGGATAACAAAAGATATGCCGATAGCAATTTTTTTAATATCATAACCAAAAAGTAGAAGAATAGGGGAGATGATAGAACCACCACCAATCCCTAAAAATCCAGAAAAAAATCCACCGATAGAACCTGCAAATACTAAAATAGCTTTTGAGTGTTCGCCTGATTGATTTTTAGGTGCTTTAAAAAATAAGATCATTGAAGCTATTATTAATAGAGTGGTACCAAAAACAGTTTTTACTATTTCAACATCAATCATTAAAGATATTTTTGCCCCAATATAAGCAAATATAACCGAACTAAGAACAAGGGGTGCAACAAACTTTATATCAAAGAGTTGTTTTTTTAGATTTAAAATGCTTGTAGTGATTGTTGTGATAGAGTTTACAAAAAGTCCACTAACTCTAGCTAGGTCAAAAGATAGACCAACTATATTTAGGCTTGGAACAAGTGCAACAGCAGAACCAAGTCCTGCTATTGCAAAAATAGTTGATAGAAGAGTTGTAACTATAAAGTAAAGAGCATACTCAACTATCAAAATTAATATTTATTAAAAAGTGATGTTTGCAAAATCTTCATTTAAAAGATTTCCTGCAACCATTGGTGGTTTTGCAACTGTAATACCATCTAGTAAAACTGATTTATCTTTGTTAGCATTTGGTAAGTAAAGAGGGCAAACTTCAACTTTAGCACCTTTTTTGATTAAAAGTTTTAAGTGTTGTTTTGCTGATGGTGCTTTACCATTTGGTCTTTTTACAGGAACACCTTTGATGTTTTTATCTGCTAAATCTCCAGCTGCTCCACAAAGAACTATATTTACCTCTTTTTTATGTTTTTTGATTGTCATAAGAGATAAAACCATAGCCATAGCTTGAGTTTGAGGCTCACCTGAGTTTATTAAAACATTTAAGCCTTTTGCTTGGTCTGCACTTAAGATACTAGGTGTGATTAAGGTAGCTATTAAAGCTGTAGTTGCAAGAATTTTTTTCATTTTTTTTCCTTTATATTTTTAGAATTGTAGTTTTTTAAACATAATAACAACTTAATTTAAAAATCATAAAACCAATCAGTGCCTTTTTTTAAAAATGGATTTTGCTCATAAAAATCTTTTTCATCAACACCAAACCTATAACTTTGAATATATTTTTGTATTATTTTATAGGCTTCATTTATCTCTTTAAATTTTTCATTATCACCTTGTGGCATATCAGGGTGATATTTTTTTGATAGTTTAAGATAACTATTTTTTAAATCATTTGAGGTAAAACGAGATACTATTCCCAATACTTTTAATGATTTTTCATAATCTTGATAACTAAACATTTTTAGTTATGGAATCTTTGGTGGAGCTATCTCATCGCCTAAAAAAGCATAACTTTTGCCTATTCTTGCTACTGGATTAAACTCTATTGTCATTCTCTCTTTATCTGTTATGTTTTCATCTTTTACATAAATCTGTTTTACATTTAAAACAACTGGAATAGTTGAGCCTCCACCTAAATCTATCTCTTGATTAAATTCACAAAAATATGCAGCTGGAACATCTTTTATCATAGGTGGGTATTCATCAAAGATTGACTCAGTTTGGATATTAAAGATATCTGCTTCACTTAAATCTTTATCAATCTCTTTAGAGGTAAAATGCATTTTTTCTAAGTTATCTTCATCAACCATACAGATAGTACATTTTTTTGTTTTACGAATATTTGCCAGTGTATCTTTTGGTGTGCCATCTGCTTTGTGTCCAGCTGATATAAGTACAGATGCTGGGTCTGATGAGAGTCCTATAAAGTAACTAAATGGTGCGATATTTATTACACCTTCATCTTCAGTTACTACCCAAGCGATAGGTCTTGGAATTATTGTTTGTGCCATTAGTTTGTATTTGTCATTTATCTTGTTGTCGTCTAAGTTAAAAATCATTTTATTCCTCCTACGAAATAGTTCTCTTTAAAGTTTTCTTTATACATTTTTATAGCTTTATCACCACTACAATGAGTTGGCATAACTTTTGTAACTCCTAGCTTTTTCAAGCTATTTATCGAGTCTAAAATTTCTTCATCTGTACTTCTTAAAAGATGAAAGCCACCGATTGCAAAATCTATCTTTTTATCAATAACTCCACATGCCAAGCTTACAATGTTTTGAATTCCAAAATGCCCACAGCCTGTGATTACTTTTGTTTCATCATCTTTTATGATTAGAGATTG
>JAIOSY010000124.1 GCA_021107375.1 Sulfurimonas sp. | reverse complement strand
GCTGCTTTTACACTTGGAAGTGGATCCCAAGATTTTTTCATAGCAACTAGTGAACCCACTGCACCTACTGCTGCAACGGCACCAAATGCCATCCCCATAAAACCTCTACGGCTATTATTTTTCATTTTCGCTCACCTTGTGTGAATTTTAAAGGCCTATTATATACCAAAAGTCTTTTAAGTAATTATAAATTTAAGTTTTCTTTTATAAATTCACTAATTCTGTTACGATTCTGGGCTATTTTGGGGTATTTGTGAGATGATATGGTATTTAAAATTGATAAAAGTTTATTTTTATTATAATTTTCAATTATAGGAATATCTAAATCCTTAAAAAGTTTTTGAAAATCAGAAGTATAGTCTTCCCTTTGAATATAAACAGGTTTACCTCCACATGCCAAACTTTCTAAAACTGCTTGTGGTGAAGCTGTAATCAAAACTTTACTCGCTTTAATAGTTTGGGCATAATCTTCAAACTCATGATTATTTTTAAACTTTGTTTTCAACATATCTTCATAATCTAAAAAGTAATAAAAACCTAGTTGTAAATCTGCATTTAATCCACCTATAAAGTCTAGATTTTTCTCTAAATCTTTTTCATAATCATCATCACCAAAAAAGTAAGTTAATTCTATTGTTTTTTGTGTTTGTTCAAAAAATTGTTCATCTATCGCTACCTCATCATTTTTTATATGGATAAAAGTAGAAAAGTATTGTTTCATATCTTCAAGCATAATAGGATTAGCTTCCTCTGAATCAAAGATTAATCTATCTCCATGATGAGCAATTTGAGGAATATTTCTCACGACATCTATCCCTACACTTTTTTCAACTCCAAAATCTTTTGCAATCTGAGCTATACGAAAATCTGAGCATAAAAGTGTAATATCTTCTTCCCCAAGTGAATTTAAAATAGCACATGCTCTTCTAAATCTATCTAAACCTATACGGTGTCCTGTGTGTACATAGTAAAATGTTCTCATTATTTTTTACCCTTATTTTTTTTTGCTATTCTTATATATATATGAAGTATCTCAACTGCTGCTGGAGTGATTCCACTTATTTGCATTGCTGCTTGAAGAGTTGGAGGATTAAACATCTCTAATTTTTCCACAACCTCTTTAGACAATCCACTAACATTTTTAAAATCAAAACCTTCAGGAATAGCGATTTTTAGATACTTTTTCATTCTCTGTATCTCTTGGCTCTGCTTATCAATATAACGAGCATATTTACCCTCAACTAAGATTTCATCTTTTATATACTCACTATATTTATCTAACTCAGGAACTATTTTTATCATTTTTTCAACATCAAACGATTTTCTTGCAACTAACTGCTGAGCTGTTGAAATATCTTTTATAGCTTGTTCATTCATCGTTTCAAGTTTAGCTATAAACTCTTTGTTTGGAGTAAATTTTGTAGTCTCAAGAAGTTCTGCCCCCTCTTTTATCTGCTTATCTTTTAATTTAACACTTTCATAAAGTTCATCACTTATCAATCCAAGTTCATGCCCATATTTACTTAATCTTGTATCTGCTGATTCTTCACGAAGTAAAAGTCTGTACTCTGCACGAGAGGTAAACATTCTATAAGGCTCTTTTGTCCCTTTAGTAACTAAGTCATCAATCAAAACACCGATGTAAGCCTCATCTCTTCTCAAAATCAATGGCTCTTTACCTTGTAAACTTAACGTTGCATTTATACCAGCCATTAAACCTTGAGCTGCTGCTTCTTCATAACCAGTTGTTCCATTTATTTGACCCGCTAAGTAAAGACCTTTAATTTTTTTAGTTTCAAGCGAGTGTTTTAGTTCACGAGGATCTACAAAATCGTACTCTATCGCATAACCATAACGAACAATTTTTGCATTTTCCATCCCTTTAACTGATTGAATCATCTGTCGTTGAACTTCTGGGGGTAGAGATGTACTTAAGCCATTTATATAGCACTCAGTATTGTCCATTGTTTGTGGTTCTATGAAGAGATGATGTCTATCTTTGTCTTTAAACTTATTTATTTTATCTTCTATACTTGGACAATATCTAGGGCTTTTTCCTTCAATCTGACCTGTAAAAAGTGGAGCTCTATAAAAGTTTGATTCTATAATTTTATGGGTATTTTCATTTGTATAAGCGATGAAACAAGGAAGCTGTTTTTTAGTTGCTCTAAACTCCTCACGATTAGTTCTAAAACTAAAAGGATTAGGTAGTTCATCCCCACCCTGCTCCTCCATAACCGAATAATCAATAGTTGAACTATCAATTCTCGCACAAGTACCTGTTTTTAATCTATCTATCGTTAATCCACAATCATCCCTCAATGAATCACTAAGATTTACACTTGTTTGCTCACCAAAACGACCACCAACTTGTTGAACTTCACCAATATGAATAATCCCTTTTAAAAATGTTCCACTTGTTATAATAACTTTTTTAGCACTATACTCATTTAATAAATCTGTTTTTACACCAACTATAGTGTCATTTTCTATTATTAAACTCTCTACAGTTTCTTGAACTAAATCAAGATTTTGAGTAGTCAAAACAACATTTCTAGCGATAATTCTATACTTATCCATATCTATTTGAGCCCGACTTCCACGAACTGCTGGACCTTTTGTCTGGTTAAGAATACGAAACTGTATCCCTGCTTCATCTGTGATAAGCCCCATCTCACCACCAAGAGCATCAATCTCACGAACTAAATGCCCCTTTGCTAAACCACCAATGGCAGGATTACAAGATGTTGCACCAACATTTTCAGCCAACATTGAAATCAATAAAGTCTTATTACCCATTCTTGCACAGCAAAGAGCCGCTTCTATACCAGCATGCCCACCACCAACTACTATTACATCATAATTCATTTTAGTTATCCATATTTAATTAATGGAATTTTATCATTTTTATGTATAATTTGCATTAGATATAAAAAACTAAATAGGTATTTAAGAAATTATGATAGAAAAAGCACATGAAGCATATAATAACAAAGACTTTGAGACAGCACTAGAACTTTATACACAACTCGCTCAAGATGGTAATTCTGATGCCCAAACTTCACTTGGTTATATGTACCAAACTGGGCAAGGCACTCCAAAAAATGATGAAAATGCTGTAAAATTTTATACACTGGGAGCTGAGGCTAAACAGCCTTATGCACTTTTTAACTTAGCAATTTTATATATGAATGGCTTATGTGGGGTTGAGCATGACCAGTTTAAAGCACATGACTTGCATATGGAAGCAGCGACTAGAGAAGTTCCAGCAGCAATGTATGAAGTTGCATTAATGCTAGAACGAGGCTTAGGGTGTAATCAAAATTTCTCTGAAGCAGCTTTTTGGTATGAAGAGGGAGCTTCAAGAGGTCATTTAGAATCATTTAATAATCTAGGTGCTTTATATAAAGATGGTGATGGAGTACCTAAAGATGAGGCAAGATGTTTTATTTGTTTTTCTCGTGCAGCAGAAGGTGGATTAGCACAAGGACTTTATAATCTAGGTATGCTTTATGACCAAGGTATTGGTTGTGAAAAAAATAGGGATAAGGCTTTAGACTTATGCAGAAAAGCAGCTTATAAAGGGCATCAAAAAGCTAAAGATATCATCAAAGGCTTACAAGAAGATGGGAAGATTGTATTCTAATGTTTACAGGACTAATACGAGAAATCGCAAATGTTAAAAGCCTAGCAGGAAGTACATTAAGTATAAAAGCAAAACACAAAGCAAAACTTGGTGACTCTATCGCTATTAACGGTGCTTGTTTAACTGTTGTTAAAGTTTTAGGAGATGGTTTTAGTGTTGAACTTTCACCTGAGAGTCAAAAACTTTTAGCGATGGAGAACTACAAAAATGAAGTTCATATCGAACCTGCAATGATAATGGGTGATAGATTTGAAGGGCATGTGGTTCAAGGGCATGTGGATTGTTTAGGTGAAATAAAAGAGATAAAAAATAATGGCAACTCTTTTGATGTTTTTATAAAAGTTGCTAAAAAATTTATCCCTTATATAGTTCCAAAAGGTTCTATCACAATAGATGGAGTCAGCCTTACTGTAAATGATGTAAAAGGTGATAGTTTTAGACTTACTATTATCCCACATACAATGAAAGAGACACTTTTTAGAAACTATAAAAAAGGTTCAAAAGTAAATGTTGAGACTGATATGTTTGCTAGATATGTTGCTCATATTATCTCTCATCAAAAAGAGACCCTCACTTGGGATGAAGTTGATAATATAACGGCTCAATATTAATTTGAAACATAAAGTACTCAAAGATTCCTTTGGTCACAACTCTTTTAGAGAGCTTCAAGAAGAGGGAGTTGACGCAATCTTGCAAGGCAGAGATTTACTTATGATACTACCAACTGGTGGTGGAAAATCTCTTGTTTATCAGCTTCCAACTCTCATAAAAGATGGTGTTAGTATCGTTATATCTCCACTTATCGCACTTATGCAAGACCAAGTCTCAGCTTTGAAAGCACAAAATATTCAAGCAGAAATGATTAGTTCAGCTCAAAGCCAAGATGAGATAGAGGAGATACTTTATCTTCTACGAATGAAACAGCTTAAGTTTTTATATCTATCACCTGAGAGATTAAATACTCAATGGACATACGACTTACTAAACACTTTAGATATAAACTTTTTTGTAATTGATGAGGCTCATTGTATCTCTCAATGGGGGCATGAGTTTCGTGATGATTACAGAGCTTTAGGTAACTTAAAACACAACTTCCCACATGCCAATATCTGTGCATTTACTGCAACTTCTACTGAAAATGTAACCCAAGATATTATGAGTGAATTAAGACTTGAAAATCCTCTTTTACTTAAGGGACAGGTATTTCGTAAAAACCTTTTTATCTCTGCTGAGAGACGAATTAGTAATGGCTATCCACAACTACAAAACTTTTTATCTCGGCATGTGGATGAGAGTGGAATTATTTATGTAAGTTCAAGAAAAAAAGCAGAAGAACTTAGTAGTTTTTTAAATACAAAAGGTTATAAATCACTACCTTATCATGCTGGTATTCCAAACCACATTAGAGAGCAAAATTTTAAAACATTTGTAAATGACAAGATTGATATCATGGTGGCAACCATAGCTTTTGGTATGGGGATAGATAAAAGTGATATAAGGTTTGTTGTTCACATGTCGCTTCCAAAATCACAAGAAAACTACTACCAAGAGATTGGACGAGCTGGACGGGATGGGGAAGATAGTGAAGTTATGCTACTTTTTAATGCTGGTGATATGGTTTTACAAAAACAGTTTTTAAATCAGATTGAAAACCAAGATTACAAAACTCATCTTGAGGCAAAAATAGAGGGGATTTATAAATACTCAACAAGTGAGATATGTTTTCACAAACAACTTGCAGAATATTTTGACAATGAGCTTTCGGCATGTGGAGATAGGTGTGATAACTGTCTAAATACTGACTCAAAAAGACAAGATATAACTAAAGAGGCTCAGATGATTTTGAGTGCCATCTATAAGACTGAACAAAACTTTGGAAAGAACTATATAATTGATATTTTAAGAGGCTCAAAAGAACAAAAACTTTTAGCAAATAATGCAAATAATCTTTCTATGTATGGGATAGGAACACAGCTAAGTAAAAAAGAGTGGTTTATAGTTTTAGAGCGTCTTTTAGAGTTAAGAGTTTTAAATATCGGAGAGTTTTCAACACTAAAACTTACAAATGATGCCATTAAAATTTTAAAATCTCAGATGCAAATTGATATAAAATCATCAAGACTTGATGTCGATAAAAAAGT
>JAIOSY010000065.1 GCA_021107375.1 Sulfurimonas sp. | reverse complement strand
TGCAAAATTTGTAGATATCCAAAAAGAGGAGTTTAAAACTCTTGGTATTTTGGCTGACTGGGAAAATCCTTATGTTACTATGGATTATAAATTTGAAGCGAATATATACCGTACTTTATGTTCTGTTGCTAAAAAAGGTCTTTTGATTGAAAGAAGTAAACCTGTTTACTGGTCATGGGCTGAGAGAACTGCACTTGCTGAAGCTGAAGTTGAATATGAAGACAAAGAGTCTCACTCTATCTATGTGGCATTTGAGTTAAGTGATGATGCAAAAGCTAAAGCTGATTTAGCTGGTAAAAAAGTTGCTCTTGTTATCTGGACAACTACACCTTGGACACTTCCATCAAACACAGGTATCTCGCTACACCCAGAAGAAAAATATGTTCTTACAACTGATGGTTTTATCGTTGCACAAGCTCTTTTTGAGTCTCTTTTAGAACTAGGTGTTGTAAAAGGTGAAATTGCTCAAGAGATAGACTCTAAACTGTTTGAAAATCAAGTTGCAATTAATCCACTAAATGGCAGAACTTCAAAAGTTGGTTTAGGTGACCATGTACTTATGGATAGTGGTACAGGTGGTGTTCACACTGCTCCTGGACATGGTGAAGATGATTACCGTGTTGGACTAAAATATGATTTAGAAGTTGTTATGCCAGTAGATGAAACTGGTTGTTTTGATGAGACAATAGTAAAAGAAAAACTTCTTCCTAATCCTGAAGAGTTTGTAGGTAAACTTATCTTTAAATGTAACGATAGAATCTTAGAACTTTTAGGAGATTCTTTACTTCAAGAGTCTAAATTTACTCACTCATATCCACACTGTTGGAGAAGTCATACTCCACTAATCTTTAGAGCAACTAGACAATGGTTTATCTCGGTAGATGAAAAACCAGAAGGTGAAGATAAAACTCTTAGAAACATTGCTTTAAATGAGATAGAAAAAACTCTTTTTATTCCTGAAACTGGAAGAAACAGACTTAACTCTATGGTTGAAAACCGTCCAGATTGGTGTATATCTCGCCAAAGAGACTGGGGTGTTCCTATCGCATTTTTTAGAGTAAAAGCTACTGGTGAAGTGATTTTTGATGAAAAAGTTCTAAACTATACAGCTATGATTTTTGAGATGCAAGGTAGTGATGCTTGGTATTCTATGGATACTAAAGATTTACTATATCCAGGTGCTGGTTATAAAGCAGATGAAGTTGAAAAAGTAACTGATATTTTAGATGTATGGTTTGACTCTGGTTCAACTTGGAACTCTGTTTTAAAATCTCGCAATTATGACGCTGGAAAATATCAAGCTGATTTATATGTAGAGGGGAGTGACCAACATCGTGGTTGGTTCCAATCTTCACTTTTCCTTTCATGTGCTGTTGAGCATAAAACACCATATAAAGGTGTTTTAACTCATGGATTTACTGTTGATGACAAGGGCGAAAAAATGTCTAAGTCTAAGGGTAATGTTATCGCACCTGAGAAAGTTTTAAAAGAGTACGGAAGTGAAATTCTTCGTCTTTGGGTTGCTTCAAGTGATTATCAAGGTGATTTAAAAATCTCTCAAGGAATTTTAAAACAAATCTCTGAGAACTATAGAAAACTGAGAAATACTTTTAGAATTATGCTTGCAAATATCAATGACTTAGAGACTCTAACAGCTTATGAAGATATGGGTGAGTTAGATAAATGGATTTTAGATGTAGCAAGTGATGTGTTTAAAGAGGTTCACAAATCATTTACAGAGTATAACTTTGTTAATGGTATGAGTACGCTTAACAACTTCATCGCAAATGAATTAAGTGGTATGTATATCGATATGACTAAAGATTCACTTTACTGTAATGCTCAAAATGACCCAAGAAGAATGGCAAGCCAAAGTGCTATGGCTATCATAACTAAGTCTTTACTTCTTCTAATGGCTCCGATTTTAACATATACAGCTGATGAGATTATAGAACATGCTCCTACAATAGTTAAAGGTGATGCTGAGTCTATTTTTAATTTAGTTTATGGCGAAATAAAGACTGGTAAATCTGACTTTAACGCTGAATATATGACTAAAGCAAGAGAAGGTTTTGGTTCAATCGTAGATGGTCTTAAAAAAGAGAAAATCATTAAAAATACTTTAGAATTAGTTATCTCAACTGAGTCTAGTGTTGCTTTAGCGATTGATTCTGTTGACGCTGAGGATTGGTTTGTTGTTTCTTCTGTTTCAAATGAAAAAGTAAGTGATGAGTTAGGTTCTTTTGAAATTGATGGAGATAAGTTCACAATCGCAAAAGCAACTGCTCATAAATGTCCAAGATGTTGGAAATATCAAGCAACAACAGAAGAATCCACATGCCAAAGATGTGAAGAGGTAGTAAGTGCCTAATTTCGCAGAGCCAGTAACAATTTCATTTATCGGAGTATCTATAGCTGCAATATTTGCTATGGTTGGTGTTGGAATATTTTTAGTTAAAAAATTTAAATAAGGAAATTTAGTGATTACATTAAAAGAAGCCCTAACATTAAGTAAAGACGAATTAAACAAATTTAAAGACGAATTAAAAGCTAAAATCGAAGCAAATCCAGATTTAAATGCTTATATAGATGTAAACAATGTTGGCGAGGGTGTACCTATTGCTATCAAAGATAATATCCAAGTAAAAGATTGGTCTGTAACATCGGGTTCAAATATACTTCAAGGCTATATCGCACCTTATAATGCAACTGTAATTGAAAAGATGAAAGAGGCTGGTTTATCACCTTTTGGTAGAACAAATATGGATGAGTTTGCTATGGGCTCAACTACTGAATCTAGCTTTTATGGTAAAACGCAAAATCCACATGCCGCAGATTGTGTACCTGGTGGAAGTTCTGGAGGAAGTGCTGCTGCTGTTGGTGCTGGTTT
>JAIOSY010000087.1 GCA_021107375.1 Sulfurimonas sp. | reverse complement strand
CTAAAATAACGATAACAAAGATCAATTCGATCATAGTAAAACCAGCTCTTTTCATAAGAGACTCCTTAAAAATAAAAAAATTTCAGTTACTCTAGTAACCTTAATAAACATTATTAATCAACTACAATTAAACCTTGCTTAAACGAACGCTTTTACCATTAATCTTTTAGTTTTAACTTAGATGAAACTTTATGAAGCAAAAAATTCATTTTACCAAATCTTAGAAAAATCAAACTTCATTATCTCATTGCACTCTTTGATTTCAAACTCAACTATCTCATCACTAGCATCACAAACTTTGATATATCTACCCTCTTTTAGTTCATATACTTTAGCTATCTGCTCTTTCGTATCTACTATAATATAATACTTTACACCCTCTTCTTCATAAAGGTTATACTTAAGCCCTTTATCTTTTTTAGCTGTGCTTTTTGATAAAATTTCAAAGATAATTTTTGGTGCTTTTGTAATATACGCTTCATTTTGTGGTTCATGGCATATTACAGAATTATCTGGCTGGACTATTGTATCTTCTGCAATTTTCCAATCAACGGGCATCAACACCTGACATTTTTTACAATTACCAAATATATTTTGTAACTCCCAGCCTATCTTATTACTTATATTTTGATGCTTTATCATAGGAGCAGGACTCATACAATAAGCTTGACCATATATAAGCTCCCAATCATTCCCTTCCCAGTTCTTATAATCTTCATAAGTGTAATGCGGTAAATCTTCTAACTTCAATGCACCCATTTTATACCCTTTAAAAGTAATTTTACTAATTATATCATAAAATATTTTTTACTATTGGAACTAATTTTGCTTGTATAAAATCAAATAGATAAATAGAGGATAGATAATGGCACTTTCAATATCACGAACACATGGTCTTATCAAAGATACGCTTGACTTTCGTGCTGATCGTCAAGATATGATTGCTTCAAATATTGCAAATGCTGATACCCCTTTTTATAGACCAAGAGATATAAGATTTGAAGAGGCTCTTGCAAATAAAGCTGATGAATTACTAAAAAAAGAGACTTCATCTTTATCTTTGGCACAAACAGATTCAGCTCATATCCCTCTACAAAGTGAAAAATCAAACCATAGAGCAACTACTTTTTTTAGAGATGGGCATATGGCTAGAAATGATGGTAATAGTGTTGATTTAGATGTTGAGACAACCGAAATGAGTAAAAACTCAGTTATGTTCAATGCACTTATTCAAGCAAATAAGAAAAGTTCTGCCATCTATAAAAGTGTTATAGAAGCATCACAAAAAACTCAATAGGAATAGATGATGAGTAATTTTTTAAATAGTTTTGATATTAGTGGTTATGGTTTATCTGCACAGAGAGTTAGAGTAAACACTATCTCAAGTAACATCGCGAATGCACAAACGACTAGAACTGACGAGGGAGGACCTTACAGAAGAAAAGAGGTTGTATTTAAAGCTATCGACTTTAACCAACACTACAACGAAGCACTAGGAAAATCTACAGATAGTGCAAAATATGAAGATCCTTTAAAGGAAGGTGATTTGGGCAAAATTGTAAATCCTGCTATAATGAGTGTAATAGTTGATAAAATATCAAGAGATGACAGAGAACCTAAGCTAAAATTTGACCCTTCACACCCAGATGCAGATACAAATGGGTATGTTGCGTATCCAAATATTAATCCTGTTATCGAAATGGCCGATTTGGTAGAAGCAACTCGCTCTTATCAAGCAAATGTAGCTGCTTTTGAGTCTGCAAAAAATATGGCGAATTCTGCCATTTCATTATTACAATAAAGGGAGGGGGTGAGTTATGACTAATAATATTACTGGACTATCTGGTACATCAACTGCCGAATTATTAAAACAAAAAAGCAAAATAGAGGGTGCAAGTGGTGAAGGTTTTGCCGAGCATCTAAAATCTGCGATAAATGAAGTAAACACACTTCAAGAGGGAAGTGAAAAAGCTGTTGCTGATTTAGCAACAGGGCAAGTTAAAGACCTCCATCAAGCCGCAATGGCAATTGGTAAAGCAGAGATAAATATGAAACTAATGTTAGAGATAAGAAACAAAGCATTAAACGCATATAAAGAGTTAGGAAGAACACAGCTGTAAACTATCTATGTTAGCCCAAGAAAACAAAAGTAAAAAGATACTCCTTCTTTATATCCTCATAGCTTTGGGATTTGCCATATTTTTAAGTGTAATGCTAGCTACAACGGTAAAACCCCGTCAATTACCATCACTTTATGCCAAAGATATATCAAAAGCCCAAAGAGGAAGTATAATAAGTGCTGATGGATTTCATTTAGCCACTACAAAAAAACTATATAAAGCAGTTGTAAACAACAGATATATTGACCCTCAAAAAGAGGATCTGTTTATACAACTTTTTAGTATATATTCTGGTATTGATGCAAAAACAGTAAAAGAAAAGCTAAAAAAAAGAAAAGGGGTAGTGGTACTGAGTTATCATATACCTGAAAAACAAGCTCAATACTTAAAAAAATTAGCTTATGAACTTAGAAAATACAAAGTATTTATGGAGTTAAAAAATCCTCGTACCGGACTAAGAACACTCCACGGCTTAAATATACTCGCTAGTGGTGAGAGTCGAATCTACCCCTATGGAAATATTTTAACTCCTGTTATAGGCTATCCACATAAATTAGAAGATAATGGTTACACAAGAATAAAAGGGGTTAAAGGTTTAGAAAAAAGATTTGATGATGAACTCTCATCAAGACAAGATGGCTCTAGCCGTGGGAAAAGAGATGTAAATAGCTATATAATCTTAAATAAAGATAGTTTTACAAAACCAGATATTAATGGTCTTGATATAAAACTAACTATCCCTATCTCACTTCAAATTAAAATAGAAAAAATGTGTTCTAACATGAAAGAAGAGTTAAAAGCTTCGCAGGTTATGTTAGCTGTTATGAACTCACAAACAGGAAAAGTTTTAGCTATAGCAAGTTCAAATAGATTTCTACCAAAATCTATAAGAAGAAGTGACTACCCATCACTAAATTCTTCAATGATAGAGTACAGTTTTGAACCAGGAAGTGTTATAAAACCTATAACATTTGCTTTGCTACTTGAAAAAGGGCTAGTAAATCCATATGATTTAGTAAATGGACATAATGGTCGTTTTAAAATCGGAAGAAAAGTTATAACAGATGAACATAGATTTGACTGGTTGTCTGCTGAAAATGTAATTGTCCACTCTTCAAATGTTGGTATAGCACAACTCGCTCAAAAACTCTCAGGAGTTCAGTTTCATAATGGACTTAAAAGCTTTGGTTTTAGCGAAAAATCAACTCCTGATATGATTTATGAAAAAGTAGGCTCAATCCCACATGCCACAAGATTAAATAATGAAATATATAAGGCAACTTGTTCTTACGGTTATGGGATGAGAGCGAACTTAATGCAACTACTTCGTGCATATAGTGCATTTAGTAACAATGGACGAATGGTTTACCCCCAACTTGTAAATAGTTTCATAGAAGAGTACGATCAAGAAACTATTTTAGAAAAAGAATAAACTAGCCAAGTTATAAAAAGTTCAACTGCTTCAAGAATGAAAAAGATTCTTATAAACACAGTAAATGAGGGAACTGGTACAAACACTATAACTAAGTGTTTGATTATCGGCGGTAAAATATGAACTGCCCATATAGTTGAAAAAGGGAAATATGTAAACAAATATAACACTGCTTTTGTCGGATTTG
>JAIOSY010000285.1 GCA_021107375.1 Sulfurimonas sp. | reverse complement strand
CAAGTAAGTTTGGTTATAGAATTCATCCAACTTTAAAAAGACGAGAATTTCATCGTTGTACTGATATGAAAGCAAAAATGAAAACACCAGTATATGCGACTGCTGATGGAATTGTTGAGTATTCAGGTTTTCATAAAAAAAGTGGATATGGAAATTTAGTTATACTTCAACATAATTATGGATTTAGAACATATTTTGGTCATTTAAACAAAGTTGTGATAAAATCAGGGACATTTGTAAAAAAAGGTACTCTAATCGCATATACAGGTAACTCAGGGATGAGTAGTGGACCACATTTGCATTATGAAGTGAGATTTATGTCAAGACCTGTGAATCCATTTTGGTTTATAAAGTGGGATACGCAAAATTATAATGAAATTTTTGAAAAGGAAAAGAAAATACCATGGCAATCTTTAATAACAGCGACAGCCCAAATCAAAGTAATAAACCCGACTCGAGTACAACTATCATCACAGTTGGCTCCTCAATTAAAGGGGAAATGAATCTAACATGTAATCTTTATGTTGATGGAGAATTAGAGGGTACAATAAACTCTCAAAATGAAGTTAAGATTGGTAAACATGGACATGTTAAAGGTGATATTATCACAAAAAGACTTGTTATTCAAGGGTGCGTTGAGGGTAGTATTAATGCTGATAGAGTTGAGATAAGAGCAGATGGAAGAGTTAGTGGTACTATAGAATCTGCCGAATTAATTATTGAATCAAAAGGTATTTTTGAGGGTAATAGTGTTGTAAAAGATATTAAACCCATTCAAGCTCCAAAAAAAATACAAATAGAAAAAGTATAAATAATCTAGGAAAATAATGTCACAAGCATCTCTCTACGAATACTTTAAAATATCTAAAAAAAATGATTTACAGGTTTTAATTTGTGAAGACTCAAAAGAGGCTTTAGAGTTAGAGAGTGTTGCAAATTTTTTTAAACAAGAAAGTTTAGTTTTCCCAGATTTTCGCCCAACTTTTGGGGATGATTTACGAGTTTATAAAGAGGAACTACATCAACTTTTTTCACAACTTAGAGTTTATTATCAAGCAAAGAAAAAACCATTAATAATTTCACCTCTTAAAACATTACTTTTCCACATGCCAAAAGAGGAGTTGTTAAAATCAACTACTTTAGAATTTGGTTCAGAGATAAATTTAAAATCATTTAAAGAGAAGATGCTTTTTTGGGGATATAGTTTTGTAGATATGGTTCAGGTTAAGGGTGAAATCTCTTTTCGTGGTGATATTATAGATATTTATGTTCCTTCTAGTTCAAATCCTATTCGTATCTCTCTTTTTGATGAAACAATAGAGCAGATGAAACTTTTTGAACTTGAATCTCAAAGAACTATAGGTGAAGAGTTAGATAGTTTTGAGATAACAAGTGCTTTTTATTCTCTTGATGAAGATGGTTTTAATGCACTTAGTCAAAAAGTAGAGATGTCCGAATTTGATTCTATGACAAAAGATATTGCTTCTCTTGGCATGTGGCATTTAGATGATTTAGCGTTAAATTTCTTAGAAAATAAAAATGTAAAACTTTCACAAAATTTGGATTCTGTTTTGGTAGATGCTTATGGGATAAATGAGCCTCAAATCTCAAGAAAATATTTTGATTTAGAACTACTTCCAAATAGTGATGATTTTAAAGAGTTAGTAGTAGCTGATGTTGGTTCACTCTTAAAAGTTCATAAAGATAAGAAAATTACTATAATAGCTTCAAATAAAGCTGTGATGAAGCAAATGGGTATTTATGATGTTAAAAATATTACAGAGGTTTATGCTCCATATATTTTAAATATTATCTCTAAAGATGAACTTATAATCTCTTTAAATAAGCCAGATAAAAAAAGACGAAGAAGAAAAAGTGCAATACTTTTAGATGATTTGAAAAAAGGTGACTATGTAGTTCATGAAGATTATGGGGTTGGTATTTTTGAAGCAATTGAGCAAACGGAGATACTTGGTGGAGTTAAAGATTTTATAGTTATTAAATATATTGGTGATGATAAAATTTTACTTCCTGTTGAAAATCTTGATACTATCGATAGATATATTGCTTCGGGTGGTTCAACTCCAGCTTTAGATAGACTTGGAAAAGGTAGTTTTGGTAAGTTAAAAGATAAGGTTAAAAAGAGACTTTTTGAGATTGCAGGGGCTATTTTAAATACTGCAGCAGCAAGAGCTTTGATTAAAGCACCAAAAATATCTGTAAATAAAAAAGAGTTAAAAGAGTTTCAGGCACTAAGTGGATTTGAATATACAGAAGATCAAACTCAGTCTGTAAATGAAATTTTATCAGAGGTTTCCTCTGGTCATATTATGGATAAACTTTTCAGTGGTGCTGTTGGATTTGGTAAAACAGAAGTAGCAATGAACGTAGTATTTGCTACTAATAAAGCTGGTTATCAAACAGCTTTAATCGTTCCAACTCCACTTCTTTCTTCTCCACATTATCGTTCACTTGCAGATAGATTTGATGACTTGGGGAT
>JAIOSY010000257.1 GCA_021107375.1 Sulfurimonas sp. | reverse complement strand
TAAAAAACTTGAAACTAAACCTTAGTTATGCAATGGTTCCAGATATACTAAGTAATCTTACATTTGAGAGTCATTACACTATCTCTGTTAGTGATGGTTGGAAAATTATCCCTGGACTTAGATATGTACAACAGTTTGATCATTTAGGTGCTTCTTATGGTGTTGCAAATCTTAAAGCCAATCAAGATGGTTATAAAGATGTAAATAGTTTGGACTCTAGTCTTTTAGCACTTAGAGTAGATATAAAAAAGGATGCTTTTTTAGCTCGTTTTGGTTACTCTAAAGTTGCAGATAAAGCTGATATAGTGACTCCATGGAGAGGATTTCCTACAGGTGGATTTACTCGTGCCTTAGCTCAGTATAACTGGTATGCAAATACAAAAGTATATATGTTTAGAGCAGGTTACGATTTTTCTAAGGCAGATATAATTCCAGGTTTTAGTATTATGGCTCGTTATGCTATTCAAGATTTTGATGATAATAAAGCTGGAGTACAAGCAGATACAAATATTTTACATATAGATGCTCGTCAAAATATTGGTAAAAATTTAGAAGCTAAAGTTAGATTGGGGTTTGTAAGTGATAAGGATAGTGCAGGTAAGGCAGATGTGTCTTATAATGAGTATCGTTTTGAATTAAACTACTTCTTTTAAGAAGTAGTTTAACTATTTTAGAGAACTACTTCGCCCTCTTTCCCTTCGGCTAAATCACTTAAGAATTTTTCCATGTCATATTTTACTCTGTATTCTGGAGTCATTATGTGAATAAGTATGTCACCTAAATCAATAACTATCCAGTCTCCACTTTCATCAACATTGTTGAAGTTTTCTTCTGGTTTAAGTCCTTTTTTTAAGTGGTCTAATAATGCCACCGTATGTCTCGAACCAAGTGAAGATGCTATAATCGCATAATCAACAAAGTAATTTTTCTTACTTAAATCAAAAACTTCTATACTTTCTGCTTTATTTAAATCAAGTATATTTGTGATTTTTTCTATTCTATTGTTCATTTTTTTCCTTGTAAAATTTTATTATTTCATCTGAGCATATTTTTGATAGTTTATCTCTATCAATACTTTTTCTTAGATTTGTTGAAGATATATCTTCTTTTATCTTAAGTTCTAAAAAGTTTTTTGGAATTTCTATATCATCTCTATGTGCAATTACAAATGTAACAAGAGTTTTAAGCTCGTTATATCTATCCCATTTTGAAAGTGTTTTTAGATTATCAGCACCAATTATCAGATAGATTTTTTTGTAACTTTTTAAAAGGTACTTAACACTATCTATACTAGATACTTTTTTTCCTAAATCAACTTCATAACTATTTATATCAACATTTTCATAAGATTTGTAAATCTTTTTTAACCAGTTTAATCTAAGTTTAGAGGGTGCGTAAAAACCTGATTTAAAAGGGTTTAAAAAAGTTGGCATCATTACAACTTTATCAATCTCTTTTAGCTTTAAAGCCTCGTTAACAATAGCTTCATGACCGATGTGTGGTGGGTCAAAAGAACCACCAAAAAGTGCGATAGTCTGCATAAGTACCCCTCCATAAATAACCCCAACTTCAGCGATAAGAAAATAGTTCTAGTGCTAGGCAGATTTCTGAAGGACTAGCTGGCTAATCCAAAGGAATCTAACGACGCAATAGGGCTATTTTCTTATCGCCCGAAGGGAAGCTTAAAAAGAGGGCTACTACTTCGTTGAAAATCCTTGAAGCTACTAGTAGCTCCTGCAAATCTTCGCCTTGCATTAGCCCTCTTTTTAAGCTTCTGAAGTTGGGGTTATTTATGGAGGGGTACTTCACACTCCTAATTTAAAGCGAATTATAACCAAACTTTGGATAAAATAACCGAATTTAAAAATTATAGGGAATATAATGGCACTTAAAATAGCAATTAATGGATTTGGTAGAATCGGTCGTTGTGTTGCAAGAATAGCAGCAACAAGAAGTGATGTTGAAATTGTAGCAATAAATGATATGGCAACTATGGATATGATGCTTTATCTTCTAAAAAATGATTCTGTTCATGGAACATTTCAAAGTGATATAGAGCAAGTTGATGATAGTCACATTAGTGTAGATGGTCATAAAATTAGAATATTTTCAGATAGAGATCCTAAAAATCTTAAGTTTGCTGATTGTGGTGCTGATATGGTTTTAGAGTGTACAGGTGTATTTTTAACGCAAGAATCTGCTCAGGTTCATATTGATAACGGTGTAGAGAAAGTTTTATTTTCAGCTCCTTCAAAAGATACTGCAACAGATACTTTTGTAATGGGTGTAAATGAAGAATTATATGCTGGGCAAAAAATTGTTTCTAATGCTTCATGTACTACAAACTGTTTAGGTCCTGTTGCAAAAGTTTTAGATGATGCATTTGGGATTGAAAAAGGTTTAATGACTACTATCCATTCATATACAAATGATCAAAATATTTTAGATGTAAAACACTTAAAAGATAAACGCCGTGCAAGAGCAGGGGCTATTAATATGATTCCTACAACTACTGGTGCTGCAAAAGCTATCTCTTTAGTTATGCCACAACTTAAAGGTAAGCTTCATGGTCAATCTGTTCGTGTTCCAACACCAGATGTTTCTATGGTTGATTTAAATGTTGTTGTATCAAAACAAACAACTAAAGAGGAAGTTACTCGTGTATTTAACGAGGCTGCTGATGGAAGACTTAAAGGTCTTTTACTAATGGATAAAGAGATGAGAGTATCTCAAGATTTCGTTGGTTGTGAATATAGTTCTATCGTTGCTGAGGATTTAACTCAGGTTATTGGTGGAGATATGGTTAAAATTATGGCTTGGTATGATAATGAGTGGGGTTATTCAATGAGACTTATTGACATGGCTATCCATATTTCTAAATAGGTCTAGCTATGGAACTTTTAAATATAAAAAAATTAGATTTACAAAATAAAAAAGTTTTTATAAGATGTGATTTTAATGTACCTATGGATGAGTTTGGAAATATCTCTGATGATAGAAGAATTCGTTCAGCTATTGCAACTATAAACTTTTGTTTAGATCAAGATTGTTCGATTGTATTAGCTTCACATTTAGGTCGTCCTAATGGTAAAGTAAATGAAAAATACTCATTAATGCCAGTAGCAAGAAGACTTCATCAAATTTTAAAAAGAGAAATTATTTTAGCTAAAGATGTAGTTGGTGAAGATGCAGTTGCAAAAGCAGCAGCACTTAAACCAACTGAGGTTTTACTTTTAGAAAATCTTCGTTATGAAGCTGGTGAAACTAAAAATGATATAGAGTTATCTAAAAAATTAGCAGATATGGTTGATATTTATATTAATGATGCTTTTGGTGTTTGCCACCGTGCTCACTCTTCAGTCGCTGGAGTAACTGAATTTTTTGATGTTAATCACAAAGCAGCTGGATTTTTACTTCAAAAAGAGATTCAGTTTTTTGGTAAACTTATGAAAAAGCCAACTCGCCCTTTTGCAGCGATTATTGGTGGTTCAAAAGTTTCTGGAAAACTAGAAGCTTTAACAAATCTACTTCCAAGAGTTGATAAGATTTTTATCGGTGGAGGGATGGCATTTACATTCCTAAAACAGATGGGTTATAATATAGGTGCATCTTTAGTTGAAGATGATTTACTTGATGATGCTCAAAAAGTTATGGATGAAGCTAAAAAACTTGGTGTTAAGTTTTATTTGCCAGTGGATGTTATCGCTGCTGATAAATTTGCTCAAGATGCTGTTAGTAAGATTGTTACTGCTCAAGAGATTCCAGATAACTGGATGGGACTTGATATTGGTCCTGCAACTGTTAGACTTTATCGTGAGGGTTTAAATGATGTTCAAACAATTCTATGGAATGGACCTATGGGTGTTTATGAGATGGAAAAATTTGCTCGTGGTTCGTCTAAAATAGCTCATTTTGTAGCTGATTCTTATGCAACAACTGTTGTTGGTGGTGGTGATACTGCTGATTTAGTACAAAGAATTGGACTTGATGAAGAGATGAGTTTTATCTCAACTGGTGGCGGAGCATCACTAGAACTTTTAGAGGGTAAAATACTTCCAGGTGTGGCACCTCTAATTATTGCTGAAAACGACTAGTCGTTAGAGCTTCCTGCTGAAGGAAACCAAGCGTTAGCGTAGGTAGCGGAATTACTTCCGATACCGTGATAAATTAGATGAAGGGTTTCCTTCATTTTATGAAATAAAATAAAGGGACAAGTAATGATAATAGCAGCAAATTTAAAAACTAACCTTACTAGAAAACAAACTACAGATTATGTAGCAGAATTAGAATCATATTTAAAAACTAATAATATAACCCAAGAAGTTTTAGTATTCCCTGCAACTTCAAGTTTAAATCCACATGCCGGAGATGTTATCATCGGTGCGCAAAATGCTTATGCAACTCAAAATGGTGCTTTTACGGGTGAGATTGGTTTAGACCATCTAAATGAGTTTGAGATAAAAACTATTTTAATTGGACATAGCGAAAGAAGACATGTTTTAGGTGAAACTCAAGAAGAGTTAGTAAAAAAGTTTAATTTTTATAAAGATTTAGGTTTTAAAATAATTTATTGTATCGGAGAGCCTTTAGAAAAAAGAGAAGCTGGTAAAGAAGAGATGATGAAATATATCTCTGCTCAATATGAGGGTATTGATACAAGTTATGAAAATCTTATTATTGCTTATGAACCAGTTTGGGCTATTGGAACTGGATTTACCCCAACTCTTGAAGATATAGAAGCTATTCATACAGATTTAAAAGAAAAATCAACTGCTCCACTTCTTTATGGTGGAAGTGTAAAAGTTACAAATGCTAAAGAGGTTTTAGCCTTACAAAATGTAGATGGTATTTTAGTTGGAAGTGCTGCACTTTATGCTGAACACTTTTGTACTATGATACAGTATGCTCAAGATTTACAAAAATAAGTGATTAATTTTTAATCACTTATCCTCATTAAACACTCTCTCAAATAGATATAATTTTCTCATCAAACAAAATAAAGGGAAATTATATGAAATCAATTAAATTAAGTTTAGTAGCTGCTCTAGTAGTTACAGGAACAACAACTCTAAGTGCTGACTTTTTATCAGAAGTTGAAACAAGTGCAAATGTTGCATTAACAAGTAACTATGTATGGAGAGGGTTTACTCAAACTGATGATAACCCAGCAATCCAAGGTGGATTTGATATAGGCTATAAAGGTTTATATGCTGGTGTATGGGGATCAAATGTTGATTTTGGTGATGATTATGATACATCAGTTGAGATTGATTTATATCTTGGGTATGCAAATGAAATTTCTGGACTTACTTATGATGTAAATTATTGTCAATACACTTATCCTGGTGAAACTGATGAGTTAAACTTTGGTGAGGCTTCTCTTACTTTAGGTTATGATTTTGAAGTAGTTGCTCTTAGTGCTAAATATTATCTTGGTGTTGATACAAATGATGTTAACAATGATGATGATTGGGAACCAGAAAATGGTTGGGAAGTAGGTGCTTCTGTTCCTTTACCAATGGACATTACTTTAGATGCTATTTATGGTGACTATGGTTCTGGTGAAGACTCTATTGGTGAATACTATCTAATAGGTGCTACAAAATCATTTGAGAAGTTTGATATTTCTGTAGCATATACTGGTATGGATTTCGATGATAATGATGCTTGGGGTAAAGATCAAGGTAATCTAGTTGTAACACTAGGTGCAAGCTTCTAATAATTAGACTATATAATGAGCAAAGCCCATTATATAGGCATGGACTCAGAGTGGAGAGTGCCAAATGATTAGCACTCCTAAAAGTCCCTACAACCCCCTAAAGCTACAAAAAAACTTTTTTTGAGATTTTAGAGATATTTATAAATTATTTAATTTCCCTTTTCCTGTTTGTTTGGGAAATTAAATAAACTTCAATAATTTTGTTATAATCCTCTCATGATAACTCTAATCAAAAAACTTTTTTATTTACTCTTTATGCTTATACTTATCTCTATTATTTCATTTTTAGCAATACATTCAGCACCAAACAGTTTCTTTGGAGCAGGTGAATTAAATCCAAATATGACAAAAGAAGCGATAGAGCAGTTAAAAGCTGTTTATGGTTTAGATAAATCATTATCTCAGCAGTATTTTGATTGGGTAAAAAATATTATGACACTTAATTTTGGAATCTCCTTTGTAAGTGGACAAGATGTTAGCAATGAAATATTAAAAAGAGTTCCTATAACATTGATTATGAATATTACAGCTCTTGTTAGTGTTTTTGTTATATCTTTATATTTAGGAATAAAATCTGCACTAAATTATGAAAAGAAAACTGATTATATTATTCGTCAAATATCTTTAATCTCTTTTTCAATGCCCTCATTTTATTTAGCTCTTTTATTTATAATATTTTTTAGTGTAAATCTTGATCTGTTTCCTATCGCTGGGCTTCATTCTATAGAAGAAAAAGTTGGCTTTGCTTATTATAGTGATATGGCTTGGCACTTAGCTCTTCCAGTTGGAGTTATGATTTTTGTTGGAGTGGGAAGTATGATAATTTATATTCGCTCACTTACTTTAGAGATACTAAAGAGTGATTATTATTATTTTGCTCTGTCTCGTGGTTTAGATAAAACTCAGCTACTCCGTTTTTATATCTTACCAAATCTACTCCCCCCAATCGTTACATTACTTGGGTTATCTTTGCCTGGTTTAATAGGTGGAAGTGTTATTTTAGAGTCTATATTTGGAATTGAAGGGATGGGACAATTGTTTTTCATGTCAGCATTAAGTCGTGATTATCCAATAATCATGGGAACGCTGATGATAACATCATTTTTAACTTTACTTGGAAATATGTTTGCAGATTTAATTCTTTTAAGATTAAATCCTTATATGAAAAGAGGGTAGTTAATGGTAACAGAACTGTAAAGTTCTGTCTTTAGTGGCCTCAGCGGCAAGCGAAATAAAAGGGACTTGTTCCTTTTATGGGACTAATTAAATAGTGCCTCAAGTGCATCAACACCGTCTTTAGCTTCTTCTATTTCGCCAGTTTCTTCATTAGTTGTGCTGTCTGTTTCAACAAGCTCAATATTTAAGCCAGTAAGCATAGATGCTAAACGGATATTTATACCACTTTTACCGATTGCTTTACTTTTTTGATCAGCTGGTAGAGTGATGATTGCTTTTTCATTTTCACCCTCTTCATTTTTAACGATTTCAACATGAGAGATAATTGCTGGACTCATAGTTCTTGATACGAAAAGTTCAGTAATATCAGTGTATTCGATACAGTCAATATTTTCACCAATTAGCTCTTCACTAACAGCATTGATACGAACACCTTTCACACCAACAGTAGCACCAACAGCATCAACTTGTGGATGAGTTGATATAAGTGCTATTTTTGCTCTCTCACCAGGGATACGAGCTGATTTTTCAACTATAACTGTTCCATCAGAAATTTCAGGAACTTCAAGTGCTAAAAGTTCTTCTAAAAATTTAGGACTTGTACGAGAAAGTTCAATTTGAATACCATTTTCTTTGTCCATATTTGCACGACGAACAACAGCTTTGATATGATCTCCAACTTTAAATTTTTCACCTTTAATACGGCTTTTCATAGGAAGAACTGCTCTAACTTCATCTACCTCTATATAAGTTGATTGTTGAGCATCAACTCTTGTAACTCGACCAGAAACTAGAGTACCAATTTTTGATTTATATCTATTGAAAAGTTCATCTTCAACAAGTCTTTGGATATGAAATTCTATCTCTCTATGAAGTTGAGATGCTCCTGTTCTACCGTGATCTTCTAGTTTATGCTCAATCTGAAGTTGGTCACCTAACTCAACTTGGTCATCATATTCTCTTGCATCAGTAATAGAGATGAATTGTGGTGCTAACTCTTCATCTTGTAAATTTTCATCATCATCAGCAACTACTGTAATTGTTTGTATAATATTTATTGATTTAGTTTCATCATCTATTTGTGCTTCAAAAGCAAAATTTCTATCAATAACTCTTTTTGCAGTTTGTACAAATGCAGTTTTTAATGCTTCGATTACTTTTTCAGAAGCAAGTCCTTTTTCATGTGCAATCGCTTCTGCAATATCTAAAATTTTTTCCATAGTTATAGCCTTTTTAAGGTGTTTTCACAAAAAATAAAATGTTAAGTTTGAGGGGATTTCTTATGAAGTATGGAATTATACCTAAAAGAGTATAAAAACATCTTTAATAGGATTTTTAGTAGAGTTAGACTATAATGCATTAATTATATAAACAAGGATATGCAGTGAATTTAAAATTTGCAAGAACAGAAGTTGATCAAAAACCTAAAAAAGCTGAACTAGCTAAGATAGAAGCTAGTGTTGAAAAAGAGGATAATGTTATTTTTTATTTTGATAGAGATAATTCTCATAAAGATTTATTAGAACTTCAAGATCATTTTGAAGCAAAAGGTAAAAGTTTTTATATGAGTGAAGTAAAGTACGGTCTTTCAGATAACGAATATATGTACCAAGTACACATAGTAAACTAAGAGATTTTATTTTGTCTAAACTACTATTTATCGAAACACTTGGTTGTGCTATGAACTCTCGTGATACTGAGCATATGATTGCTGAGTTAACAGAGAAAGAGGGCTTTGTTATGACTAATGATTTCAAAGTTGCTGATTTGATTTTGATAAATACTTGTTCAGTTAGAGAACGTCCAGTTCATAAGCTTTTTTCTGAACTTGGTGGATTTAACAAACATAAAAAGCCACATGCCAAGATAGGTGTTTGTGGTTGTACTGCTTCACATTTAGGTAAAGAGATAATAAAAAAAGCTCCTTATGTAAATTTTGTTTTAGGTGCAAGAAATGTATCTAAAATTAGTGAGATTATACATAAAGATAAGGCAGTTGAGATAGATATAAACTATGATGATAGTGAGTTTGCTTTTAAAGATTTTCGCTCTTCACCATTTAAGGGTTTTATAAATATTTCAATGGGTTGTGATAAATCTTGTACCTATTGTATAGTTCCAAAAAATCGTGGGGATGAGATCTCTATCCCCGATGCTTTGATTATAAATGAAGCACAAAGATTGGTAGATGCTGGAGCAAAAGAGATTTTTCTTTTAGGACAAAATGTTAAC
>JAIOSY010000157.1 GCA_021107375.1 Sulfurimonas sp. | reverse complement strand
GTTACTAGAGTTGAAGAGGCATTTAAAGATTTAAATGCGATGGATAGAAACTAAGGGGTTAAACCTTAGTTCCATTATAAATATCTTCTATATTATTGGCATGTGGATTTTTTATATAGTACAACTCTAAAAGTTTTATTAGTTTATTTTTGTTGAATCTCCAAAATTTTTCTTTATTAAAATCTTCATTTTCTTCCATATAAATATATAACTCATCTACGCTTATTTCTGCACCATGATTCTGTATAGTTTGAACCATAAGTGAAGTTAAATGTTTTTGTGCTTCTTGTGTTGTATCATCATCTTCTAATACCTTGCTTGGTAAGAAAGCGGAGACTTTCCATATACTTACTATAAAGGAGATGATAAAAAATATCATCATCCACGTTGAAGTTTCTAGTTCCATTTTTATCCTTAAATTATTTTTTCTTTAAAAATCTATCTAACTCAGATTCGAGTTCATCAGTATCTATAGGTTTACCTACAAAGCCATCCATACCAGCATTTAAAAACATCTCTTTGTCTGTATCCAATACACTTGCTGTTAGTGCTATAATTGGAGTAAAAGTGAGTTTCTTATTTTGTTCATATTTTTTTATTTGCTGCATCGCTCCTATACCATTTAACTCTGGCATGTTTTCATCCATTAAAACTAAATCAAATTTTTCTTTTTTAAACATCTCAACTGCTTCCAGACCGTTATTTGCCATTTTAAATTCAAGTCCATAATCATCAAGGATTAAAGAGATTAGCATCTGATTTGTTTTGTTGTCTTCAGCTACAAGAATTGAACCAATAAATTGTATCTCTTTCTCATTTTCTATTATAGTTTTTTTATGTTCTACTATTTTATCAATACCAGAGTCATTTATAGTTTGGATGATTGCACTTGGTATATATGGTGCATAAAGGGCTTGAATATGTTCTAAGTTAGCAAGTTTAATAGAGGAACTTCTAAGTAGAGCAATAGCTGGTTTTTTAGAATAAACAATATCTTCATTATAAGTGTCACTTGGAACAAAAAATAATAAATCATATCCATCTTCTTGAAATTCACTTAATTCTATTATATTTTCAGCACCAAAATCAGATAAATATTTTTTAATTAGAGCTAGCTTTTTTGAACTTTTATTTTCAGATAAAATAGCAAAGGTATATTCTTTAAACTTATTTTTATCTATAAGTATTTTAGGCTTGTTATTTATGAGTGTTATAGGAATCTCAAGTGTAAATGTAGAACCTTTACCCTCTTTAGAGATTACTGATAAGTTACCATTCATAAGATTGGCTAATTTGTTGGATATTGAAAGTCCTAGTCCTGTACCACCATATTTTCTAGTTGTTGAACCATCTGCTTGTTCAAAAGCACTAAAAATTTTATCTATATTTTTTTCAGCGATACCAATTCCATTATCTTGAATAGATATTTTTAATTTATTCCCTTGGGATGTAACTTTGACTTTAATCTCTCCATCTTCTGGCGTAAATTTAATGGCATTACTTAAAATATTTGAAAATATTTGTTTAACTCGAACAGCATCTATACTAATAGTTTGAGGAAGGTTTGGATCTATGTAAGCAGCGTATAAAATATGTTTTTCGTATGCTTTTGAAGCAAAAAGGAGCGCTGCATTACTCAACTCTACTACTGGATTTATCTCATAAGGTGAGATAATAAACTTACCACTTTGAATTTTTGAGAAGTCTAAAATATCATTGATTATCGTAAGAAGAGATTTTCCACTGGTATCTATAATATTTAAGTACTTAAGTGGTTTCTCATCTGTAATCTGTTTTTTCAAAATTGTTACAAACCCAAGTATCGCATTTAATGGAGTTCTAATCTCATGGGACATATTAGCTAAAAACTCATCTTTTGCTATCTCTGCTTGGATAGCTTTATCTCTTGATATTGTTATCTCTTTAATCTGTCTTTCAAGTTCGATAGTTTGATTGTATACTCTATCTTCAAGCGAACGATTTAACTCTTCAAGGGAGTCAGTTTGTTCTTTGATTTTATCTGCTATAAGCTCAATTAACTCATTTAAAACAGCTTTTAGTTCTATAAGATGTTGATTATGTGGTTCAAAGTAAGGTCGCTCAGAAAAATCACCATCTTTCATCATCATAACAATTTGTGTTGCTTCATTTATAAAATCTATATCATCTTCAAGGTTATCTTCTATTATCTTCATTTGAGCATTTATGTTTTGTGCCATCTCATTTATTTCATCATTTGAGTTTGTATCTATCTGTTTAGGTTTTACATCGTTTGAGTGCAAGAACTTGAAAAAATCGTCCATTCCGTTGCTGAGTTTTTTTATAGATGTTTTTACATTTTTAGCGATAATATAGGTTGCTAAAAACAATATAAAAATAGTGATTAAAATTAAAATAATTTGAAAAATTAAAGCATCACTTGTAGTTTTAATATCATCATTAAAGGATTTAGATATTTTATCAAATAGTTTATTTTCAATATTATGGATATCATTTATCCTTTGTGTACTAATCTGTATCCATCTTTTTATACTAATTGATATATTTGAATTTTCTAGTGTTACTAGCTCTTCTCTCGCTTTATAAAAAATATTATTGTTATAT
>JAIOSY010000055.1 GCA_021107375.1 Sulfurimonas sp. | reverse complement strand
CAGAGCTCACGATGTTCAAGTTAAAATCAAAGTAGACGCTTTCCTTAAAGAGTTTGATACTACTGGTTTAGACATCCAATTTATGAATGTAACTGACGCAACTCGTTTTACAAATGCTCGTGTTCGTGAAGGTAAAATGACTATCGCTGTAACTGGAAACGTTCTTCGTGATCACCTTACAGATATGTACCCAATTTTAGAGCTTGGAACATCTGCAAAAATGCTTTCAATTGTTCCTTTATTAGCTGGTGGTGGTCTATATGAAACTGGTGCTGGTGGATCTGCTCCTAAACATGTTGATCAATTCTTAGCTCAAGGTCACCTTCGTTGGGATTCTTTAGGTGAGATTTTAGCTTTAGCTGAGTCTTTACGTTTCCTAGGTAACAAACACTCTGATGCAAAACTAACTGCTTTAACTGCAGGTCTTGATATTGCAAATGATGCTTACCTTGATAACAATAAAGAGCCATCTCGTAAGGTTGGTGAGCCAGATAACAAAGCATCTCATTTCTTTGTAGCTCAATACTGGGCTAAAGCACTTGCTGAAGGTGATAATGCTGAGTTAGCTGCTAAATTTGCTCCAGTAGCAAAAGCTTTAACTGAGAATGAAGATACTATTATGTCTGAGTTACTTGCTGTTGAAGGTAAGGCTCAAGATATTGGTGGATATTTCAATCCAGATGATGCAAAAGCTGAAGCTGCAATGAGACCATCTGCAACTTTAAACGCAATTATTAACGCTATATAGTAAATATAGTTTTATATACTTCCACATGCTATGGCATGTGGAAACAATTAAATAACTTTTTGTTTTTAACTAAAAATCTTTTAGCTAAAAATCAAAAGTTACAATAACTAAAAGGTGAATATATGGCAAGTAAAGTAACAGTCATTGGAACAGGAAATTTTGGATCAACAGTAGCATTTATATTAGCCATGCGTGGTTCTTGTCATGAAGTAATACTTAGAGGTAGAAATATTGATGTAGCTAAAGGTAAAGCACTTAATATGTCATAAACTGCAAATGCTGCAAGAGAACATACTATTGTTAGAGCTGCTGAGAAACCAGAAGATATAGCTGGAAGCGAGATAGTTGTTATAACAGCTGGTGCACCAAGAACTCCAGGTATGAGTAGAGATGATTTACTAACTAAAAATGCAGAAATAGTAAAAATGTATGCGTTAGAGATAAAAGAGCATGCTCCAGATGCTATCGTTGTAGTTGTTAGCAATCCTCTTGATGTTATGACTTATGTAGTACATAAATACACAGGTTTTCCAAGAGAGAGAATCCTTGGTATGGCAGGAATACTTGATGCAGCAAGAATGGCCCACTTTATTTATGAAAAACTAGGTTATGGAGCAGGGCAGATTCGTGCTACTGTAATGGGTGGACATGGTGATACTATGGTTCCTCTTCCTAAATTTACAACAGTTGCTGGTGTACCTATTGATGATTTACTAGATTCTGAAGAGATTGGTGAGATTGTTAAGAAAACTAGAAATGGTGGAGCTCAAATTGTAAATCTTCTTGGAGATGGTTCAGCTTATTATGCACCTGCTAAATCAACTGCTGTAATTGTTGATGCTATATTAAAAGATACTAAGCAGATTCATTCATGTGCAATGATGCTAGATGGTGAATATGGTTATGATTCGATAGTTAGTGGTGTTCCTGTAACTATTGGTGCTGGAGGTGGTGAACAGATTATTGAAATGACACTAAAGCAGCTACAAAAAACTAGGTTTAAAAATTCTGTTGCATCAGTTAAAGAGATGGTTGATATTCTTTATGCTAATGGCTTTTTTGATGATTTAAAATAGTCTTAATTTTAATCATTCATGATTCCGTATTCAAAACGGAATCTAGTATATAAATTTTATTTTATATTCGTTTTTATTATAAACTCCATCATGTTTCATTAAGTTACAACTAAAATCTCATTTCGCACATAGAAACCATTTATAAATTTAAAATTTACTTAATATCTGTTACCATGTAAGACGCTTAATATTAAATTGATATTGAGTGATTTTATAATTGAGATTTATACATATTTCAATAATTTTATGGAGTGCTAAATGGATAATCAAAATGTTATTTCTACTGATGTGCTAATCGTTGGAGGGGGACCATCTGGTCTCGCAACAGCAATTTCTTTAGCAGATAGGTTAAAACAAAAAGGTGAAGATAAGAGAATTATGCTTGTTGAAAAAGGTTCTTCTATCGGTGCACATATACTCTCTGGTGCTGTGATAAGACCAGAAGTTTTTAAACATCTATTAACAACTGGTGAGTTTGATGGTCTTCCATTTGATTCACTTGTTGGAGCTGATGAAGTTACTAAACTAAACAAAAGTGGAGAGATGACTTTACCATTTCACCCACCATATATGTCTAATGATGGTAATTATATTGCATCTTTAGGTCAAGTTTGTAAATATTTAGCCCCATTAGCTGAGGAGAGAGGTGTAGAAATATACACTGGCTTTTCTGTTGATTCTGTTGTTTATGATGAAGACAATAAAGTAACTGGTGTAAAAACTAAAGATACTGGTGTTGATCATCATGGAGTTAAACAAAAAAACTTTCAAGAGGGTACAACTATTGAAGCTGCTATTACAGTATTTGCTGAGGGAACTAGAGGTTCTGCAGTTAAAACAGTAATTGAAAAACTAAATCTTGATGCTGGTAAAAATCCTCAAATATATTCTTTAGGTGTTAAAGAGATATGGAAAGTTCCAGAAGGAAATATTGAAGCCGGTACAGTTAAACATACCTTTGGTTATCCTCTTAATGATAAAGAAGAGTTTGGTGGTGGTTTTATATATGGAATGAGTGATAATAGAGTTGCTATTGGACTTGTTGTTGGACTTGATTATCAAGACCCATCTTTTGATATCCATGCTGCTACTCAAGTTTGGAAAACTCATCCATATGTTGCAAAAATTCTTGAGGGTGGTACAGTTATCGAAGCTGGAGCAAAAACACTTCCTGAGGGTGGTTGGAATTCAGTACCAAAATTTTATGCAGATAATATGATGAT
>JAIOSY010000131.1 GCA_021107375.1 Sulfurimonas sp. | reverse complement strand
CCATCTATCACAATTAAATGATGATCTGGAGGTGCTATATATATACAATTGGGTTCACATCTCATATTATGTTTTGCTTCATAAACTTTATAGTCAGTCCTCTTTTGTAAAATCTCAACAAGATGACTTTTTTTGTCTGGCAAAATATGCATTACAATAAAAATAGAGATATCTGAGAAGGGGATAGTTTCCATAATAGAGATAATTTTTTCCAAACTGCCTGCGCTACCGCCAAGTGCAACGGCTTTTATGTGATATTTTGATGTTGCAAAGGTATCATTAAAAGAGTTTTTGTAACTGTTTTTTATCCCAAGTTTTAATAGATACTGCCACAATGTCCTTTGGGTTGTCGTAATTGTGACTCTCTCTTTTATTTTGTGTAACTCTTTTACAATCGATGCGGGAATAGACTTGATTTCTATAAAAGTTATCTCAAACAGAGTCTGATCATCCTCATCCCTCAACTCTTTGTACAGCCTATCTATATCACCCTCATCACTTATACTATTTTCAATAAGTATTTTTTTGATATTTCTACTATGCGAGATATATATCATTTTTTACTCAGCCATCCTTTAATAATACCTATTAAAACATTCATTTTTACCGGTTTTGTAATATAATCGCTACATCCAACATCAAGAGCTTTTTGCTTGTCTTCAGGCATCGCTTTTGCTGTTAGGGCAATGATGGTAATATCTTTTGTTGCCGCATCTTCTTTGATGCGTTTTGTTGCTTTATATCCATCCATAACAGGCATCATAAGGTCCATCAAGATTATATCTGTGTCAAGATTGTTTTTTAAAGTCTCAATTGCCTTTTTACCATCACTAGCAGTGATAATATTTGCTCCTTTTGAACTTAGTACTTCAGATAAGACATAAATATTTCTAATATCATCATCTACAAGCAGTATTTTTTTTCCGTTTAGATTTATACTATCTACATCTTCTTGGACATCTTCTATATCTACTTTGACTCTATGCATAAACATATCTATCTCATCCATCAACTTTGTTTCAGATGAAGCGGTTTTTATAATGATGGAGTCGGTATATTTTCTAAGCCTTGTCTCCTCTTGTGTTGTTAATTCTTTGCCAGTATAGATGATGATAGGTAGTTGCAGATTACTATTTTTAATATGTTCACATATATCATATCTACTCCCTTTTTTTAGTTTCAAATCAATAATAACCGCATCATAGATTCCCCTATTTAGCTCATCTATCGCCTCTTGAGCAGACTCAACTCTTTTAGATTTAACTGTAGAATTTCTTATAAACTCAAGTAATGATTCTCTTTGAGTTTTATTATCTTCTACTATTAAAATGTCTTTTACTTTTTTATTATTAAAACTTTTGATTTTATCTATTACTACTGTAATATCATCACCTGATACTGGCTTATGCGCATATCCTATTGCTCCATGCTCTTTGGCAAGCATCTCCCTTTGTTGAGATGAGATAACATATATAGGAGTTTTTCTTAAATCTGTAGAGGTTTTAAACTTCTTCAAAATATCAATACCGTCCATATCTGGCAATCCAAGATTAAGCATTACACCTTTTAACTCATACTTCTTTGCAAGATTTAGTCCATCTTCTCCATTTAGAGCAATCAGTGCATACTCTTTTTGAGCATTTATTTTATCTTTTAAGATAGCGGCAAATTTTTCATCATCTTCTATGATTAAAAAAGGCTTGTCAGCAGCAGTGATAATATCTTTGTCGTCTTCTACTTTTTCTTTTAGAATTTTGATTTTTAAAGTTGATTTTGCTTTTTCTTTAGCTTCACTTAGTTGCATGGCATCACTTAGGTTTGGAATGATGATGCTAAAGATACTTCCTTCATTCTCTTTGGAATCTAAAGTTATCTCTCCACCCATTATCTTTGCAAGTTCTTTACTGATAGATAATCCCAAGCCAGTCCCTCCGTACTTTCTGCTGATACCACCATCAGCCTTTTGGAATGCTCCAAAAATTAATTTTGCTTTGGCTTCTGGTATGCCGATTCCCGTATCTGTCACCGAGATTTTTACTTTAGAGTCTTTGGTATTTTCGATTTTTAGAGTTATTTTTCCCTCTTTTGTAAATTTTAAAGAGTTTGACATCAGGTTTCGCACAACCTGTGACAATTTGTCTTTATCATTGACAATAACTCCTTTGTAGTCATCTACTGTTAAAAATTCTAAATTTTTCTGCTTTGCCGCATCTTCAAACTGCTCTTGAAACTCATCACAAAACATATCTGAATCAAATTTATCTATAATTAGATTCATCTCTCCTGCTTCAATTTTTGAAAGGTCTAGCACATCGCTTATAAGTCTAAGTAGTTCGTTTCCGCTGCTGTTTATAACACTTGCTTTTTTTACTTCTTCTTGGCTTAGGTGTTTAGCTTTGTTCTCTTGCAACATTTCAGATAGTAAGATTATGGAATTTAGAGGAGTCCTTAGTTCATGAGACATATTTGCTAAAAACTCTGATTTGTATTTATTGGAGAGTTCCAAATCCTCTGCTCTTTGATCCAATTCGCCTTGGGATTGTAAAAGTTCACTGTTTTTAACTCTTAATTCTTCTTGTTGATTTTTTAGTTGAGAGTTTGCCTCTTCAACTTGCTGCTGCTGCTCTTCCATCTGGGCATTTGCCTCTTCGAGCTGCTGCTGCTGCTCTTCCATCTGGGCATTAGCCTCCTCCATCTGAACATTTGCTTTTTCAATCTCTACTTTTTTCCCTTGTGTTTCTTCGAGTAAAATATGCACTTTATCATTAGCAATACTTGATGAGAGTGCAGTAGCTATTATCTGATTTGCTGCCTGAAAAAACTCTTCTGCTTTTTCATCAAAAATCTCACTAGAGCCAAGCTCAATCACACCATAAAGCTCATCTTGATAAATAAGTGGAAATGTATAGGTATTTAGAGGTGGGTGACTTGTAGTCCCTGTATCTACGACCATTTGTGCTCGTGTGATATTTTTAAGTTGTATCGGGCTTCTTTGGAGTGCAACCTGACCTACCGTTCCCTCACCTAGCTTAAATCTATTTGACAACTCTTCTCTTTGAACATAAGAATAACTTCCATTTTGAAGCAAAACTTTATCTTTGTCATCATAAGAATACAATGCACCCACACCAGCATTTAGATAACTTGATACAAAGTTGATGGCTTTTGTACTTACTTGATTTACTGTATTGTCTCCTGAAAGCTCTTCATTTAGTTGTGAAATTCCATTTTTTATCCAAATTTGTTGATCATTTATTATTGCTGTTTCATTTACACCTTGAACGATTTTTACAAAGTCACCAAGATACTGTTTCTCATCTATCCTGATATCAAGTGCGCCATCTTGAGCTGCTTTATTCATTTTGTTGGAAGCATCTATAAAAGAGTTCAGTATAGTTCCCAATGTGTTTGTAGCTACTTGAAGAACTTTATAATCTCCTGTATAGTCAGTTGAAATCTGTGCTTGGAAATCCCCATTTGACAATCTGTTTAGGTTTTTCCCAACATCTCTAATGGCAATAACAGTCGCTTCCATTGTTCCATTTATACCTTGAACGATTTTTGCAAAGTCACCAAGATACTGTTTTTCATCTATCCTGATATCGAGTGCGCCATCTTGAGCTGCTTTATTCATTTTGTTG
>JAIOSY010000253.1 GCA_021107375.1 Sulfurimonas sp. | reverse complement strand
TCAACATATAACTCTTTTACTAAAGATACCAAGAAAAAGAAAGTCAATTTAGAAGCTATAGATATTGGTAATTATATAGTTGTAAATATTCAAAATTTAAATCCGTATAGTGTAACAGTAAATGTAAAAGAATCTTATAAAAATTTAAAATATAATAAAGCAGTAAAAAATATTCTTTCTTTAAAATCAAATGAAAAAAAAGAATATATTAGACTTTATAAACAAAAAGGGGCTTTATCTTATAGTTATAATTATAGATATAGTTGGATTATAGGTTCTTTAAATGCAGTTCATGATGAAAGTTATGTTTATAGATTACCATATAGTAAAGGTAAATCATACATGGTAACACAAGGTTTTAATGGAAAAGCTACGCATCAAGAGCATAGTCAATATGCCATTGATTTTGGAATGCCAGAGGGTACTAAAATATGTGCTGCAAGAGAGGGAACTGTTGTAAAAACAAAAGAAAATTCAAATAAAGGTGGCTATGATAAAAAATTTTCAAGTTTTGGAAATCATATAACCATAGAGCATAGTGATTGTACTTTTTCAACTTACTATCATCTGAAGAAAAATGGTGTTTTAGTTAAAATAGGTCAAAAAATAGATAGAGGTGAGATTATAGGTTATTCAGGAAATACAGGCTATTCAAGTGGACCACATCTTCATTTTGCAGTTTTTAAGGCTAATAGTGCCACAACTACAAAAACAATACCAATAAGATTATTGGGTGAAAAAGGTATTATTAATATTCCTCAAAGAGGAAAGTATTATGTGGCGAAATAATTAACTTTTAATATAATTTTGTTATAATTCATCAACTTTAATTATACTTAGTAAGGATTATTATGGCAAGTTTCTCTAATATTTCAATCAGTAAAAAAATACATATACCCTTGGTCATATCTATCCTCATTGGATTTGTTATAATTGTTGTAAATTATTTTTATTCTATTGATGAGATGAAAAATGATGTTTATGAAAGTGAGTCTAAATCCCTTCGTTTGACATATATTCAAGCTATAAAGGCAAAAGAGAATATTGGTATAACAAATGCCATAAATATTTCAAAAAATTACGATGTAGTGCGTGCTTTAAAAGATAATAATAGAACAATAGCTGTTAATGGTTTAGGTTCTATATCTAAAATATTTAAAAATAATACTAATTATCAAAATATTAAAATTCATATTCATGATGCAAATGCACATAGTTTTTTAAGAGCTTGGAAACCTACAAAATTTGGTGATGATTTAAGTGGATTTAGAAAAACAGTAATGAATGTTAAAAGTAACCATAAGCCATTAGTGGCAATTGAACTAGGTCGTGCAGGTTTAGTTCTGCGTGGATTAGCTCCTATAGTTGATAATGGGGAGTATTTAGGTTCTGTTGAATTTATGCAAGGTTTAAATTCAATTGTAAAAGATGCTCGTAAAACAGAGGGCTATGAGATAGTAATTGTTATGAAAAATGAATATCTCTCAACCGCAACTTTAATGACAAAAGCTCCAAAAATTAGTAACTATTCACTAGCTGTTAAAGAGAATGTTATAAATAAAGATTTTTTTAATGATTTGAATAATATTAATATTTCAAATACTACAGAGTATCAAATTAGTGATAAATATTTTATAATATCAGAGGAGATTAAAGATTTTTCAGGAAATGTAGTTGGGTTTGCTCTTGTTGGTCAAAAAATTTCTAATGTTGAAAGTGTAATATTAAAATCAGAAGATTCATTAATTAGACAGGTGTATATCATGCTGTTTTTAGATATATTTATCTTACTATTTTTGATATGGGTTATTAAAACAATAGTGACAACTCCTATAGTTAATCTTGATAAGGTTGCAAAAGAGTTAGTACAAGGTGATGCAGATTTAACTAAGAGATTACCAATTACATCTAGCGATGAGCTTGGTAATGCTAGTATTAGTTTTAATAACTTTTTAGATAAGGTTGAAAAGATAGCACTTGAAGCTAAAGATGAAGCTATTCATGCAGAAAAATCAGCTTTAGAAGTTAAAGAGAGTATGCAAAAAAATAATTTAACCTTGAATCTATCTCATGTAATGATAGAAGCTTCTATCGATAATGCGAATAATCTTCATTATAGTATGAAAAATAATATAAACAATGTAAATGAGGTAAATGAACTTAATGAAGTAACTTCAGATGTTATAAAAAGAGTTACTACATCTACTGATGAAATTATTAGTAGTATTTCAAGTATTACAGAGATGGTTGGTGAGTCAAGAGTATCATCTGAGCAATTAAGTACAAATGTCGAAGAGATATTTAATGTTATAGCATTGATTAAAGATATTTCTGATCAAACAAATTTACTTGCATTAAATGCTGCTATTGAAGCTGCTCGTGCTGGTGAGCATGGTAGAGGTTTTGCTGTTGTTGCTGATGAAGTTCGTAAACTTGCTGAGAGAACACAAAAAGCGACAAGTGAAGTAGAGGTAAATATAAGTGTATTGAAACAAAATTCCACTAGTATGTCCGAAAATAGTGAAAATATAGAAAAATATGCAATTACATCTCAAGAAAGTTTAGATGACTTTAGAGATATACTTTCTGAATTAGTTTTAAATGCACAAACTATTAAAGAAGATAATACAAATATAGGTTATGAACTTTTTGCTAATATGGCTAAATTAGATCATATGATTTATAAAAATAATGCGTATTCTTGTGCATTTGAAGGTCAGGGGAATATTTCATTATCTGATCATACATCTTGTCTTCTTGGAAAGTGGCAAAGTGATGAAGGAAAAGATAATTTCTCAGGCAATAGTTCTTTTAATGCTATAAGTAAACCACATAAAAATATACATGACAATATATCAAGGGCTATTAGTTTAATTGAAGAAGATGTTGTTTTAAATGTTGATGAAGTTATTGAATTGTTTAAAAATACCGAAAAATCTTCAACAGAACTTTTTAATCACTTAGATAATATGGTTAGTGGTAATTCTTAGATGTTAAGTGTATTAATGGAGTTCTCAATGTTTCCAACTTCTGATGAGTGTAGAGAGGGTGCTTCTGTATCAAAACAAGTCAGTAAAATTATAGATATGATAGATAATTTAGGTGTCTCGTATCAATTAACACCTATGGGAACTATAGTAGAGACCTCAAGTATGAAAGAAGCTCTAAAAATTATTGAGTTAGCTTATGAACAACTAGATGAGTGTGAAAGAGTTTACTCTTCTTTAAAGTTTGATATACGAAAAAATTGCAATAATAGACTCAAAACAAAGATAGAATCTGTTGAAAAAGTTTTAAATAGAGAAGTGAATCATTAGATTTTATTTATATCATTTTTCCTGAAGTGCCTTGTATAAAGTTTTTTCTTCATAAGTGATTCTTTGTGATAGTAAACCAACAATCATCTTAAAATCATCAATAAATTCTTGATCATAAACAGCATCAGAGAGGGTGTATTTAGTTAAAAAATCCATTAATGTAGCTTTTGTTTTTTCAAAAGTTTCAATAAAATCTTCAATCAGTTCCTTTATTTTATCATCTAAAGAGTCTCCTAGCATTAAAAATTTATAAAATTCCATGTCTTCGTCCATTAGATGTTCTAATGTTAACTCATTAAGATTCTCCATCTCTTTTCTTAACATATTGAGTTTATTTGTTTTATATGCTTTGATTATTTTATTAGCCGATGCTACAATCTCTCGATGTTCTTTTTTCCACTGTATGACAAGTTTTTTATTTGATATTGACGAAAAAAGACTAGACATTCGCACACCTTTTATAAATAGAGTTTAGATAAGAATATTATAATTCTAATCTATACAAATTATAGCACTTTTGCATGGAATATTGCAAATGGCTAAAAATAAAAGAGTACTTATTATGTTAAGCTAGATTAAAGAAGTAGTTTAAAGTTCGTATTTAGAGTTTATTAGATTGCTTTAAATTGATAGGTGGATTGGGTAGAGGGAAATTATCGTATAATCTCTCAGATACACTTATATACTCTATATACTAAAATTGTATTAAATATGTATATAATGGCACCGAATTGGCACCGAGAATTACATTACCTTAAAATATCCTCTAAATCATCCAATCTAAATATTTACAGATTTATAAGTGGAATTATTTCACTAAAATACTTGTAATAATTATCTTTGTTACACAAAGAAACTGATGAAAAGTTTTGTACCTTTAGATAGACATGAATACATATTTAAAAGAATGGATTTCTCCTTTAAGGAAATAAAATTTAAATTCTTTAGTCAAGAGAGTGGAGTATTGATAAAATGATTAAAACCATTTTCTTAAAAAGATGTTATAATAAATTTTTATGGGTTTTTATTTTTTTTTCTAAGGGGAGGATGATTTTATGAGTAAAAAAGACAAATATATTATAAAGAGGTCTCAATATGATGCTGTCGTATTTGATCTTGATGGTGTTATAACGCAAACACAGAAGCTACATGCCAAAGCATGGAAGAAGACGTTTGAT
>JAIOSY010000228.1 GCA_021107375.1 Sulfurimonas sp. | reverse complement strand
TGTATATCTTTGTGTAACAAGTATTTTATAACTCATTTAATATATCACTTATATGCTCTTTTGCTGTTAGTGTTTTATAATTACCATCTTTTATATCTTGCTTTGTTTGTATATAAGCTAAATCAAGTTCATTTGCTCTTAACTCTTTATATCTTTCTATATCAATAACCACAAATTTATCTTTACCTCTGACATTGATAATTAATTCATCAAATTTATCAAGCAGATTCGCAAATAATGAAACACCTTTTGTCTTAACTTCATTTGCACTTACTGTCATAATAGTATCCTTAATAGTATTGTAAAGAGTATTATAACATAAAAAGAGAGCATATAAGTTCTGTTATACTATTTGAGGTACTTATATATTTTTATATATTGTTTGCTGTAGGATGCTTAAAATAGTCTCATTTTATCTTCACATTTATCCCAGCAACAGTATTATATACTTCTTGGCATGTGGATGCTAAAAGTTGAGAAATTCTGCCATTTATATCTACAAACTTTCTTACAAGTGCATTATCACTAACAACACAACAGCCAACATCATTTATAACAAACACAATATCCACATGCCGTGATGATAACTCTTTGATTTGATTAATCATATCTTCTTCGCTAAAACCATGATAAAGCATATTGTTAATCCACATGCTAACACACTCTACTAAGATGATACTATCTTGGCTTTTAATCACTTTTGATAGTTGGAGTGATTCTTCAATAGTTATAAACTTATCGCCTCTTTGAGTTTGATGTTTTTTAACTTTCACACTCATCTCATCATCAAAAAATTCAGTAGTAGCAAGATAAAAAGGCTTTTTTTTTGAGTGTTTTAGAACATACTCTTCTGCATTTTTACTTTTGCCACTTTTGATGCCACCTATAAAAAGAGCTTTCATTTACATACTATAGATGATAAGCTCTATAGCATCTAAAACTTCATCGTTATTAAGATTATTTGATGTTGCATAAGCTAGAGATGCTCCAGCACCAACACCCTCTTTAGCCTCACCATCATCATATTTTTTTAAGATAGGAATCTCAGTGTTTGTAAAACTAAATTCAGTATATATGGCATGTGGAGTGTAACTCAAATGTGAGAGTAGATGTTTTATGTCGGCATTTTTATCTTTAGCTACCCACATAGTAGTTGCCAAAGTTATGTTGTCTGATTTTAACTGCATCAAAACATCTTCTCTTAGCTTATCTGCTATGAGTAAACAAGCGGCCATTTGTGTTCCACCAGCTAAAACAACATGAAACCTTCTACTAGCTTCAAGTAAAAATCCAGCACAAAAAATCAGCATGTTATCACTCACAATAGATAACTTTTCAAAGTTACTCATCTCATCATTTATAAGCCAAAGGGCTTTTTTTATGGTTTGTGTTTTTATGTCGTTTGGTACATTTAAAAAACTAGAGGAAAAATCATTTTCACAATCATACCCAAGAGCTAAACATGAGGTTGCTGCAGTTGTAGTTCCACTAGGGGTAGATTCTCCTAAAATTAGATAATTTCCCTTTAACTCATAACTCTTTCCACATGCCATACCTTTAGCAAAAATTTCTTTTGCATTGATATTAGCACCATTTGTAATGGACTCGGAGGGTGAAATATTAAAATCATGGCATGTGGAGTTTTGAGGTTTTACTTCTAGTCCAAGGTCTAAAATTTCAATAGAACTAAATGGATTTAAGTTATGAACAGCTCTTGTAATAAGAGCAGGGGAGGGGATACCAGTAGGAGTTTCTGCTAGTTCACCCAAAGAAAATACTTTTTCATTTATGATAAATTCAGCATCAAGAGTAGGTGTCAGTGGGATTTTGTTAGGGATACCTGCTTGGGTTATCCCCTTAATTTCGCAAGTTTTTGTTACACTACCTGCAAGTAAAAAATCAGCTTTACCTTCAGGAAGGGAATCTTTTTTGTTTATAAAGAGATTATATGTTTTCATTTTAAAAGTATATAGTAAATATTTTAGTTTTTTTAATGAATATAAAATTTTATTAAGATAAAATGCACAAGATTTTAATAAATAAGGGTTAATAATGTTCAGCAGCTTTTCAATCAGATTGAAGTTAATACTTCAAACTTTAGTACCAACAGTTACAATTGTTATTTTAGCAATGATACTGATAAATTCAAAATATTCAGAAGTTAATAACTTAGAAGATTTGCAAAAGACAGAAAAATTGCTTAGTTCAATATCTTTACTTCTTCATGAAACACAAAAAGAGAGAGGTATGAGTGCTGCTTATCTTGGTAGTGGTGGTAAAAACTTTAAAGATAAATTATCTTCTCAAAGAAAATTAACAGATACAAAACTTAGTGAACTAAAAAAGATAGTTGTAGATAATGATATTGCTGATATTGACAGTAAAATAGATGATGCAATTATGAATGCAATAGCAGATAGTTCTAAAATAGACTCTATTCGTTCAAAAATTAGTTCTTTAGATATAGAAACACCAAAGGCTATCGCTTACTATACAAATATGAATGCAAAATTTTTAAATACTATAGTAAAAATATCAACTTTTTCCCCATCTCCTGAGGCTACTAAACAGATTATCTCTTATCTAAGCTTTTTAATGGCAAAAGAGAGAGCAGGGATAGAGAGAGCAGTTGGAACAAATATAGCGTCAGATGATTACTTTAGAAAAGGTTCAAAAGAAAAATTTAGTGCTCTTATCACTGCACAAGACTCTTTTGTATTAAATTTTAAAGAATATGCTTCAGATGAGGTAAAAGAGTTTTATGCAAAAATACTTGACAATAGTGCTGTAACAGAAGTTGATAAGATGAGAAAAATCATTTTAGGTGCGAACTCTATTGGTGGATTTGGCGTAGACCCTATTTATTGGTTTGATACTATCTCTAAAAAATTAGGGCTTCTTAAAAAGACTGAAAATTATAATGTTAAATCTATTAGAGTTAGTGATGAAGATACTAGGAAAAATGTAAAACTAGCTGTTGCTATTAGTAATTTTGTTCATGAGACACAAAAAGAGAGAGGTGCAACAGCTGGATTTGTTGGTAGTAAGGGTAAAAACTTTACAAAAAGGCTACCAGCACAAAGATTAAATACAGATGCTAAACTAGAGACAATGAGGCTTACTTTAAGAACTATTGGTACTTCAGCTTTAAATGCAGAGT
>JAIOSY010000275.1 GCA_021107375.1 Sulfurimonas sp. | reverse complement strand
TAAAATAACTGCTAATGAATAGTAGTTTCCTCTTGGATTACCAAGAAGACTTTCTAACACCTGGGATTAATCCCTCATTTGCCATTTTTCTAAAACAAATACGACAGATACCAAAGTCACGAAGAACTGAGTGTGGACGACCACAAATCTGACATCTTGTATAACCACGAACTTTAAACTTAGGTTCTCTTTTCGCTTTAGCGATCATAGACTTCTTAGCCATTAGTTACTCCCTTTAGTAAAAGGCATACCCATTTTCTCTAAAAGAGCAAATCCTGCCTTATCTGAATCAGCAGTTGTAACAACTGTGATATTCATACCATGAATTTGCATGATTGAATCATAACCAATCTCTGGGAAAATTAGTTGCTCTTGAAGACCGAAGTTATAGTTACCACGACCATCAAAACCATTTCTTGGAACACCACGGAAATCTTTTACACGAGGAAGTGCAATAGATACTAGACGATCAAGAAAGTTATACATATTTTCACCACGAAGTGTAACACGGATACCAACTGGCATACCTTCACGAACTTTAAAACCTGCAACAGATTTTTTAGCGATTACTGTAGTTGCTTTTTGACCAGCAATTGTAGTAATTGTATCTTCAATATTTTTAATAAGTTTGTTGTCTTTCATTGCAAAACCAGCACCAACAGAGATAATAATCTTCTCAACTTTTGGTGTTTGCATAGGGTTCTTAATCCCTAAATCAGCTTGTAATTCAGATGCTAAACCTAAATATTTTTCTTTAAAACGAGCCATCTATTATGCCTCCACTTTTCTAACATTTGAAGCGTCAATTGGCATCTCTTTATTGATATGCCCACCCTTCGTGTTCTCTTCAGTTGGTTTAATCGCTTTTTTAGCGATTTTACAACCCTCTACGATAACCTTGTTTTTCTTAGGCATAACTGCTAAAACAGTAGCCTTAGTTCCACGATCATCTCCAGCGATTATCTCTACAGTATCGCCTTTTTTGAAATTAAATTTTGCCATTAAACAACCTCCGGCGCAAGAGAAACAATTTTCATGAATCCAGCATAACGAACTTCACGACCAACAGGGCCGAAAATACGAGTACCGATAGGCTCTCTCTTATCATCAAGTATTACAGCTGCATTATCATCAAAACGGATTAGAGAACCGTTTTCACGCTGAACCTCTTTATGTGTTCTAACAACAACAGCTTTAACAACTTTACCTTTTTTAACTTTAGCAGTTGGTGTCGCTTTTTTCACAGAAGCAACGATAACATCACCAATTGAAGCATAACGACGCTTAGAACCACCAAGTACCTTAATACACATAATCTCTTTAGCACCTGTATTATCAGCTACAACTAAACGAGTAAAACCTTGGATCATTACTTAGCTCCTGATACTACTGTTTTAAGTCTAAAAGATTTAGTCTTAGAAAGTGGACGACACTCGATTGCAATAATCTCGTCTCCAACTTTAACTTCATTACGCTCATCATGTACTAAGTACTTTTTGAAACGCTTAACAACTTTATGGTAACGAGGGTGCATTACACGACGCTCAACAACAATAGATACTGTTTTGTCACCTGCAATTGTTACTACTTTACCTTGAATTTCACGCTTATGTGTCATATTGAGGCTCCTTAGTTTACCACTGCAGTAATAGCAGTGTTGATTTTTGCGATATCTTTTTTAGCTACTTTAAGTTCACTAGTATTTTGAAGTTGCATCATCTTTTGTTTAATTTTAAGAGTGAAAAGTTCAGTTTTCTTCTCTTTAAGCATAGCATTAAGCTCTGCAACTGTTTTATCTGCTAAATCAGAATAATTCATTGTTCATCTCCGCAGTGATAATTTTACATTTAAATGGAAGCTTGTGCATCGCAAGAGTTAAAGCTTCACGAGCAATATCTTCTGGAATACCAGCTATCTCAAATATGATACGACCTGGTTTAATATTCATTACCCACTGATCAACTGCACCCTTACCTTTACCCATACGAGTTTCAAGAGGCTTAGCAGTTAATGGTTTAGCTGGGAATACACGAATCCAGATTTTACCTTGACGTTTAATATGACGAGTTGCAGAAATACGAGCCGCTTCAATCTGACGAGAGTTGATACGACCAGCTTCTACTGCTTTAAACGCAATATCACCAAACGCTAATTTATAACCAGAACGAGCGTAACCACGGTTACGACCTTTCATTACCTTACGGTATTTTGTTCTTTTTGGCATTAACATGATTAATCAGCCTTTCTTGGAGCACGCTTACGAGGACGCTCTTTTTTTTCTTCTTTAACTTCAACAGGTACGCCTTTAGTAAGAACTTCCCCTTTGAATATCCATACTTTAACACCAACGATTCCGTAAGTAGTATGAGCTTCAGCAAAACCGTAATCGATTTTAGCACGAAGTGTATGAAGAGGAACTCTTCCCTCTAAGTACCATTCAGTACGAGCCATTTCAGCTCCACCTAAACGACCAGAAACAGAAACTTTAATACCTTTAGCACCAGAACGTTGTGCACCTTGCATAACTTTCTTCATTGCACGTCTAAATGCAACACGACGCTCAAGTTGAGTAGCTACATTCTCAGCAACAAGTTGTGCTGAAGTTTGAGCTTTTTTCTCTTCTTTAATGTTGATAGAGATAGGCTTACCAACTAACTTTTGAACAGCAGTTTTAAGTTTTTCAATATCCGCACCTTTTTTACCAATAATGATACCAGGACGAGCAGCAACGATAGTTACACGAAGTCTTTTAACTGTTCTTTCAATGATGATGTTAGCAACACCAGCATAGTAAAGTTCTTTCTTTAAAAATGTTCTTATCTTGTGATCTTCACCTAAAGCTGCTGGTGCAGTTTTAAAATTAGGGAACCAACGGCTCTCCCAGTTACGGTTGATACCAAGACGTAAACCAATAGGATTAACTTTTTGACCCATTCTATTTACCCTCCACTTCTACTAAGATATGTGCTGTTGGTTTTCTAATACCAGAAGCCATACCACGAGCACGAGGACGGAATCTTTTTAGAACTGGACCATTGTCAACACGACAAGATTTTACAATACAATCTTCTGCTTCCATACCACTGTTAGCTACTGCTGATGCAAGAACTTTAGAGATAATTTTAGCTGCCTTATTTGGAGTAAATTCTAAAGCTGCTAATGCTTCTTCAGCATTCATACCTTGAATTTCTCTTGCAATAAGACGAGATTTGATAGGTGAAACACGGATAAATTTCAATAATGCTCTAGCCATGATTAACCTTTCTTCTGAACTGAGCCCTTATGGCCCTTGAATGTACGAGTTGGTGCAAATTCACCAAGCTTGTAACCGATGTGGTTCTCTGATACATGAACAGGAACGAATTGACGTCCGTTATGAACATTTAATGTAAATCCAACCATATCAGGAGTTACCATAGATCTTCTTGACCAAGTTTTGATAGGTTTTTTGTTACCTTCAGCTTTTGCCTTTTCAATCTTTTTACTTAAATGGTCATCAACAAATGGACCTTTTTTTAATGAACGAGCCATAATTAACCTACCCTTTTAGCATTTGGTTTACGACGAGTAATAATTAACTTATCACTTGCTTTCTTACGACGAGTTTTAGCACCCTTCGTTGGTTTACCCCATGGAGTAACTGGGTGACGACCTGAGTTCGTTTTACCTTCACCACCACCATGTGGGTGATCAATTGGATTCATTGCTGAACCACGAGTCTGAGGACGAATACCTAAGTGACGTTGACGACCAGCTTTAGCGATAACAATGTTACCAAACTCTTCGTTACCAACTTGACCAACAGTAGCTAAACACTCAGCTAATACTAAACGCATCTCTGAAGAAGGCATTCTAAGTGAAACATACTTACCATCACGACCCATAATCTGAGCAGAAGTTCCAGCAGCACGACACATTTGTCCGCCTTTACCAGTTTTAAGCTCGATATTATGAATTAATGTACCCACTGGGATATTTTTAAGTTTCATAGTATTACCTGGTTTAACATCAAGATCGCCAGAAGCAGACATGATTGTATCACCAACATTTAAACCTTTTGGTTGAATGATGTAACGCTTTTCACCATCAGCATAGTTTAAAAGTGCAATTCTACAGTTACGGTATGGATCATACTCAATAGCTGCTACAGTTGCAGGAATATCAAACTTATTTCTTTTGAAATCAACGATACGGTAAAGTTTTTTAGCACCAGCTTGACGGTGACGAGAAGTGATACGACCATTGTTGTTACGACCAGCAGTTGTTGGAAGTTTTGTCAATAATGAACGAACACTAGCTTTTGCCGTGATATCTGATGAATCAACATTTGTATAAAAACGACGAGACGGAGTTATCGGTCTATAAGTTTTAATTGCCATGTTATACCGCCAAACTTTCTATTTGTGCACCCTCAGGTAAAGTAACATAAAACTTTTTAAAATCGTTTTGTTTACCTTTTACACCACGGAAAGTTTTTCTTTTTCCGCTTTGATTAAGTGAGTTAATGTTACTTGGAACAATTCCAAAATACTCACGAAAAACCTCTTTAAGACCTGTTTTAGTCATACGAGTAGATGTTTGTACAACGATAACACCATCTTCTTGCATACCAAGAGTCTTCTCTGTATATAATATAGATTTAATATCTGTAATATCTGCCATCTAATTATGCCTCACTTACTAGAGCTTCGAAAACTGCTTTTTCTATCACGATTGAACGGTAGTTAGCAGCTAAAAAAGCATTTAATTCGTTAGACTCAACAACATAAGTAGCTTGAATATTTTCAAAAGCTAAGAAAGTTGGCTCATCTAATAAAGATTTAACAAAAAGAGTATCTCTTTGGTTTAGTGATTTAAACATTGCCATTGCATCTTTAGTTTTACCAGATGCGATTTCAATAGTATCAACTACAAAAAGAGTACCATTTTGTGCATGCTCATTTAAAGCAAAGTTTAAAGCAAGTTTTTTCTGCTTTTTATTTACTTTTAAATCGTAGTTACGGTTGTTTTGAGGACCAAAAGCTTTACCACCACCTACGAAGATAGGAGAACGACGAGAACCAGCACGAGCACGACCGCCACCTTTTTGAGCCCATGGTTTTTTACCACCACCACGTACATCACTTCTACCTTTAGCAATCGCTGTATTTGCACGTTGTGCAGCTTGAGCAGATTTAACATAAAGGTAAAGGTTATGAGGGTTAATGTTTGAAAAACTCTCAGGTAAAGCTAATTCAGATGCTTTTTCCATTTTTTCATTTAAGATAATTGCGCTCATTATTTAGCTACCTTTACACGACCTAAAGCACCGTTAGCACCAGATACAGAACCCATAACCGCAATGATTTTGTTTTCAGCATCGTAAGAAACGATCTCATTTTTAACACTATTTTGTGTATTTCCGTAATGACCTGGCATTTTCTTACCTTTCATTACACGACCTGGCCACTCAGCATTACCGATTGAACCTGTTCTACGACCAAATCTATGACCGTGAGATGCAGGACCACCACCGAAATTCCAACGCTTCATTGCACCAGCAAAACCACGACCTTTCGTATTGAAAGTAGATCTTACTATAGTAGCTTCTGTTAATGGTGCCATATCTAAGTCACCAGCTTCAGTATTTGCTACTTCAAGTGTTGCGAAACGATTAAATTCAGATGAAAGGCTATACTTTTTTTGTTGACCTTCAATTGTTTTATTCATTTTTTTACCGCTATTGTAAGCAACAATTGCAGTACCTTCTTCAACTTCACATACTTTCATATCAAGAACTCTTAAAAGAGTAACTGGTTTACTTGGTACTGTGATTGTACGGCTCATACCGATTTTTTCAACAATATATTCCACGATAGCTCCTACTTATCCATAGAGCGAACTTCAACGTCCACTTCCGGTGCAAGATCTAATTTCATTAGAGAATCAACAGTTTCTGGTGTTGCAGAAACAATATCAATCATTCTAGCGTGCATACGAATCTCAAATTGCTCACGAGCTTTCTTGTTAACGTGAACTGATTTAAGAACCGTATATTTACGAATCTTTGTTGGTAAAGGGATTGGTCCACGAATTTGTGCACCTGTACGCTTTACAGCCTCAACGATTGATGCTACAGATCTATCAAGTACGCGATGATCATAAGCTTTCAATTTTAAACGAATTTTTTCCATGTTTTTCCTTCTAAAGAACTCGTTGGATCCTAGCCCAACTATTTTAAGGGAACGGAATTGTACCCAAACCAACTCTTATACTCAAGGATTTAGGGGATAAAAAATGAAAAACTATAAAATTTATTTCCTTTTAATAAGGAAATGGTAAAATTACACTCAACAAAAAAAGGTAAATTTATGGAAATATTACTAGAAGAATTTTATAAAACTGATCTGCATATAGATAAATTTCAGGATAGAAAAGTATTCTTAAATAGCTCAAACTATCAAATTAATGGAATTTCACAGAGTGGAAAGACAAAATTAGTTAAAAATTATCTACTTGGCTTAAAAAAAAGTTCCTATCTTTATATAGATTGCAATGACATTCGCATAAATTTTAATGAACTAAACAATACTTTATCTAAATACTGTATAGCAAACAAGATTGATATACTTGTACTTGATAACTATAAAAAAAATATAAACTTTGTAAATGTTTCTCAACTTATTATCACTTGTGAAAATCATTTAGATATTGATATACTGGAATCTATCCAGCTTTATCCACTTGATTATGAGGAATTTTTAGCTTATGAACATAAATATGATTCTAGTGCCTTAAACCATTTTTTCCAACTTGGTGGATTTCCTCATATGCATAAAGTTCACTCTGACGCAAGAAGTATTTACATACAAAAAACTCTAAAATACTCTTTAGAGGAGATGGAGTTTGATATATTAAAATTTTGTGCAAAAATGATATCACAAAAAATATCTGCATATACTATATATGAAAGATTAAAATCTATTCGAAAAATTTCTAAAGATAAACTATATAAATCTTATGAAAATTTAATCTCTAAAAATTATATCCATAGTGTTGAGAAATTTGGACATGCTAAGGCTACTAAAAAAATATACTTATGTGACATATCACTAAAAAGTGCTTTAACAATAGATAAACATTTTGGAAGACTTTTTGAAAATATGGTTTTTTTAGAGTTATTAAAATCTGGAATAGAATGTTTTTATGAAGATGCAATTGATTTTTATATTCCACATGCCCAAGAGATTATATTGTGTATGCCTTTTACTGATGAAAGAGCTTTGTTTAAAAAGCTAGAACAAATCGAAGCTTTTATATTCACTCATAATATTAAAAAAATAACAGCTATCACTATGAATAGAGAAGGAACTATCTCTCATCCTCTCTCAAAGATAGAGATGCTTCCTTTTGATATTTGGGCTATTGGGGACTAATTATATTATGAATTAGCAGTTATTGCATTTGCAATACGAAGCATAGTTTCCTCTTTACCTAAAATAGCCATAACAGAATCAAGTCCTGGTCCTGTCATTTTTCCTAAAAGTGCGACACGAAGTGGTTGTCCTATTTTTCCAAAACCAACTTCCATCTCTGTGATAGTTTCTTCCATAATTGCATGATAATCAGTTGGAAGATGTAAATCCCCACATGCCGAAAGTTTTGCTCCAAAAGTATTAATAACTTCAATAGCATTCCCTTTAAAAGCTTTTTTAACAGCTTTTTCATCATAAGAAGTTGGAGTTGTTAGTATCTCTTTTGTTAGCGTTGCCAACTCTTTTAAAGTTTTTGCTCTCTCTTTTAACTCATCCAAAAGAATCTCTTTTTTATCATGTGAAGTTAGCACTAAATCATACTGAGTTAAAAGCTCTGCCAACTCAGAATTTGGAGTATTTTTAATATAGTGAGCATTTAACCAGTCTAGTTTTTCAGTGTTGTAGATTGAAGCTGATTTATTTATATCTTTTGGACTGAAAAGATTTTCCATCTCATCCATAGAAAAAATCTCTTGGTCTCCATAACTCCAACCTAAACGAACTAAAAAGTTTAAAAGTGCTTCTGGAGTATATCCCATCTCTTTATAAGCCATAACATCTGTCGCTCCATCTCGTTTAGATAACTTTTTACCAGCAGAGTTATGAATCATTGGAACATGATAAAACTTAGGTAAATCCCAACCTAGAGCATTGTAAACTACAATTTGTTTAGGTGTGTTAGATAGATGGTCATCTCCACGGATAACTTCATTTATCCCCATTAAGTGGTCATCAATAGCTACAACGAAATTGTAAGTTGGTGCGCCATCTGCTCTTGCAATTACAAAATCATCTAAAATATCTTGGGCTTGAAAACTCACATCACCTTTTACACCGTCTTTAACTAAAATCTCTCCAGTTAAAGGTGCTTTAATTCTGATAACTGGCTCGGCACCCTCTGGAGGAGTTCCGTCAAAATCACGATATTTACCATTGTATTTTGTACGCTCTTTGTTTGCCATTTGAGTTTCACGAAGTTCAGTTAGCTCTTCTTTTGACATGTAACATTTATAAGCTTTACCCTCATCAAGAAGTTGTTTAATATATTTTGCATAAACCTCATCTCGCTGAGATTGATAAGTTATCTCACCATTATGTTCTAAGCCTAACCACTCAAAAGCTTTTAAAATCGCTTGAGTAGCTTCCTCAGAGTTTCTTGCTTTATCTGTATCTTCTATACGAAGAACAAATTCTCCATTATTTTTTTTAGCCCAAAGGTAAGAAAACAAAGCAGTTCTAAGACCACCAATATGAAGATATCCTGTAGGACTTGGAGCGAAACGAGTAACAACCATTTAAGAGCCTTTTATTTAAGTAGTAGAATTTTAGGCAATTATTGGTTAAAAATGGGTAAAATAAAAACTTAAATTTTAAATAAGTGAATTAATATGTATAAATTTTTACTAAGTATGGCATGTGTACTTTCATTGAGTGCTGAGATGGTTGGTGGTGTAGCAGTTGTTGTTAAAGATAAAGCGATAACTATTTATGATATAGAAAAAGAGATGCAAAGTTCTAATTTAAATATGCAAAATGCAACCAATGTTCTTATTCGTCAAAAGCTTGAAGAAGCAGAGATAAAAGAGAGAAGAATCACTGTAAGTAGTGGTGAAGTTTATGATGACATCAAAGAAACAGCAAAAAGAAATAACATGAGTGTAAATGATTTTTATGAGACTGCATTAAATAGTGGTGGTTTAGATTCTGAAGATGTGAAAGAGAAGGTTAAACAAAAACTGCTTAGCCAAAAACTATATTCAGCAATCACATATACTCAGCTTTCCCAACCAACTGAAGATGAGATTAAAGAATACTATGAACTTAATAAAGACAAGTATACCCATCCATCAGCATTTTCAACTGTTATATATCAAGCAAATGACAAATCAATTCTTCAACAAAAGACCCAAAATCCAATGTTTTATGCTCCTCAAATTCAAACAAATGAACAAGTTTTACCATATGACAGAATATCCCCAGAATTGGCTAATCTTCTTAATAGAACGCCCTTAAATACCTTTACGCCTGTTATTCCTAACGGTAGTGGTGGTTATATGAGTTTTTATATAAAAGAGATTCAGAGTGCAAAAGAGAGCCAGTTTGAAGATATTAAAAACCAAATATTAAATACTATAATGTCAAATAAACGAGAACAAGTTCTTAGTGATTATTTCGCACGATTGAGAAACAATGCTGAGATTAATATTATAAGAATGCCTAAGTAAAAGAGATTATATGCTAAGCGACAAAAACTTTATAAACATTGCTACAGAGTTGGCAACAGCTTCAAAATGTGTATCAAAACAAGTAGGTGCAGTTATTGTTAAAGATGGAAGAATTCTTAGCACAGGCTACAATGGAACTCCAGCTGGATATACAAACTGTAACCAATACTGGAATGATGAATATACTCCAGAACATCATGAATGGTCAAAAACATATGAGATACATGCAGAGATGAATGCTATAATCTGGGCAGCTAGAAAAGGTATATCCATAGAGGGTGCAACTATATATGTAACACTTGAACCATGTAGCGAATGTAGTAAAAATCTTATTGCTAGTGGGATTAAAAGAATTGTTTATGCAAAAGAGTATGAACATACACACTCAGACACTATCTCTAAATTTCTTAAAGATAATGGTGTTAGTATTGAAAAACTATCCAGTAAAATATAAAGGTAAAATAGATGAATAAAGTAGATGAAAAAGAGTTACAAGCCGAAATAGGCAAGCATCTTTTACAACCTGAAAACTATGGAACTATTGAAGATGCTGATGGTGTTGGAGTTGGTGTTGATAATACAACAAACTCTTATGTTATTATGTGTATTAAAAGAGATGACACTCATATACTAGATGTAAAATTTGGAACAAATTCCAGTTCACGAGATCCATCCACATTAGGTTCTCTTTTTACTGAAATGATTAAGGGAGATGAAATTAGCAGTATTCTTGTAGCTGTTACAGAGATGGAAAAAGAGTTACAAGAATCTTATGCAAGTCTCCCAAAACCAAAAATAGATACCTCTAAACCTGAAGGTGAACAAGTAAAACATATCTCATCAGAACATCAAGATAGTGCGAATATGGTACTAACTTCTTTTCGTGCAGCGATGCGTCATTATGAAAGAAAACTAGAGGGTATCCAAGAGGAACACTTTAGTATGAATATTGCAAAAACTTGCCCGTATTCAATGACTGAATGCCATTTTGTTGAGAAGGTAAACTAGTTTATAAATAATTACACTATAATTAAATAAAAGGAGTGCTTTATGGGTAAATATACAAGTACTTACTTAAAATTAGCAGATTTTGGTAAAGAACTTTTATATAAAAAGTCATTAGTTGAAGGCTTACCACATATATCTAAGTATGCAAAAGATGTTATCGGGGCTGATAGGTGCTCAATCTTTATCTATGATTCAGATAAAAATGAACTTTGGACAACCCTCTCTGATGGAGTTGAAAAAATTGTTATTGATTCTACCCATGGTCTTGTGGGTCAAACACTAAAAGATAAAAAACCTATCTTAGAAAACAATGTATATTCAAATCCTAATTTTTTATCGGCCGTTGATAAAGATACGGGATATACAACTAAAAGTGTTATAACTGCCCCTATATTTAATTCAAAAAGAGAGATTTTAGGTATTTTACAACTTCTAAACAAAGATGGTGGATTTGATAATGAAGATGCCAAATTTATGGTCTTTTTTACCCATTACATTAGTGGATTTTTAGAGTTAGTAAATTTATATTCTGATAAATAAAACAAAGGTTAGCATATGTCTAAAGTAAAACAAATCGCACAATTTGGTCAAGAGTTGATGGCTTTAGAAAATATAGATAACGTTTTAGAGTTAATATCTAATGAGGCTAAAAAACTTTTAAACACAGAGAGATGTTCAATATTTATCGTAGATAAAGAGGATGAGATATTGTGGACTACGCTTAGTGATGGAGTCGGCAGAATAGTTGTTTCTTTAAATTCAGGTATTGTTGGAGATACCTATCAAAAACAAGAAGCACAAATAGTAAACTTACCCTATGATGATGAAAGGTTTTTATCTAGTATTGATAAAAAAAGTGGTTATATTACAAAAAACATAATCACTGTACCAATTTTTGATTCACAAAGAGAAGTTATTGGAATTATCGAGTTGCTAAATAAATCTAGGTTTAGTTTTGATGAAAAAGATTTAACAACTCTAACATTTTTTGCCAATTATGTAAGTGGAAGTTTAGAGTTAGCACTTATGAATAGAGCTTAATTTATGAAAGTAGTGCAAACTAAGATTAACTATGTAAGTTCTTATGATGAGCTAAATATAGAGTCTTTAAATATTGGAGAGTTACTGGTATTTGACATTTTAATCCGTCGAAATGAGAACTATGTGATTATTATTGAAGCTGGTACAATGTTATCTAAAACACTATGTAATAAACTCAAAAAACAAGATAGGCTGTACATCTCAAAAAAAGATAAAGAGAAGCAATTACTTACATATAAAACACTACTTACTTATGTAAAATATAACAAAAATAATTTAAAAAAATCACTTGAGTTATTATATGAAATAAACAACAAAATATTTAATGATTTTATTAACTCTAATGAAAATATAATTGATATAATCGCTCTTGAAGAGATTGTAAAAAGTATAATTTTTTTAGTAAAAAACAACTCTAGCTATCTAAAAAATACAATTTCTGATTTTAATGATAGCTCAGAACTAGCATATCATGCTATACATGTAACAATATATGCGATTAATCTTGGCTATTTTTTAAATCTTAATCAACTTCAACTTTTACAAATTGGTATCGCTAGTTTACTACATGATATAGGTATTAAAATGATTAATAAAGATATTATTGACAAAAATGCTAAATTAAATATAGAAGAGTTAGAGGCCGTTCACCAACATTGCAAATACAGTAGTGATATTGCTACAAAAAATCATATACATGACCCATATATCATTGATGCTATAATGCACCATCACGAATCACATGATGGAACTGGCTACCCATCTGGTTTAAAGAGTAAAGATATAAGCAATTTTGCTTCTATACTTAGTATTAGTGATGTTTTTGATGCTCTTACAAATAAAAGATCATATAGAGAAAAAAACTCTACTTTTGATGCCTTAAAAATAATGATGCAAGATACCTCTATGGCAAATAAATTCAATCAAGAATATCTCAAAGTATTTTTACAAGC
>JAIOSY010000206.1 GCA_021107375.1 Sulfurimonas sp. | reverse complement strand
AAAACCTGATATTATTTTAAGTGATATTTATATGCCAAAAATGAATGGACTAGAGATGTCAACAATTATAAAAATACTTGATAAAACAGAGCCAATAATATTTTTATCAGCATTTGAAGATGTTGATATATTAGAAGAATCTATAAATATTTCGATTGATAATTTTATATTAAAACCTATTAAAGATATACATAATTTATTAACTACGCTAGAAAATATCTCTTTAAATTTACAAAATAAAATAGATGCTGTTCAAATGAAAAAAGAACTTGAAGAATTAACAGAGCGTCTTGAATTGGCAAATTGGGGAAGTCAAGATGGAATTTGGGATTGGAATATTTTTGAGAATAGTGTTTATTATTCTCCTAGATGGAAAGAGATGTTAGGTTATAGTGATGAAGAACTTATTAATGAAGTTGTAACTTGGAGTGATAGAGTTCATCCTGATGATATTGAAGAAACATGGGCAAGTATTTATAAGAATCTAGATTCTAAAACGGAATATTATGAAGGAGTTCATCGTCTTAAACATAAAGATGGTCAGTGGATTTGGATACTTGATCGTGGTAAGGCTATTTTTGATAAGGATGGCAAAGCTATTCGTATGATAGGAACACACACTGATATAAGTGCAGATAAAGCTTTACAACTAAAATATGAGCAACAAGCTCAAATAATAGAACAGATTCATGATAGTGTTATATCTACTGATTTAGATGGAATTATTACAAGTTGGAATAACGGTGCAGAACTTCTTTTAGGTTATAGTGAAAATGAAGCTATTGGGCAAGATATTAAAATGCTTTATTTAGAAGAAGATTTAAAAACACTCAGTGAAAATATTAAAATATTAATGAAAAATGGAGAATATCATACTAGTGTCCGTTTAGTTAAAAAATCAAAAGAGATTATTGATGCAGATTTATCTCTTTCTATTTTAAAAGATGAAAAAGGTAAACCTATTGGGATGATAGGATATTCTAAGGATATTACTAAAGAAAAAGAGGTGGAGAGAAAACTAGAAGAATCCAGAGATGAAGTTTTAAAACAAAAAGAGGTTTTTGAAACAATTTATAATGGAAGTAAAGATGCCATCGCAATACTTGATATGAAATCAAATTTTTTACAAGTTAATCCAGCATATATTGAGATGACAGGTATGAGTGAGGAGGAGTTGTTAAAAACATCATGTAATGCTTTAGCTGCTCCAAAGGATAGAGAGAGATCACAACTAGCTATAGAAGAGGTAATAAGAGTTGGTTATGTAAAAAACTTTGAAAAAGATTGTCTGACTAAGAGTGGAAAATATATAACTATTAATATGTTTATATCTTTACTTCATAATCCAGATAGAATTCTTATAAGTGTTAGAGATGTAAGTGCATTAAAAAAAGTACAAGAGGAGTTGGAACTTTTAGCTTCAACTGATTCAATGACAAAACTTTACAATAGAAGACATTTTATTGAATCTTCTGAATCTATTTTAGATTTATCAAAAAGAAATAAAACAGATTTGTCTGTTATTATGATTGATATTGATGATTTTAAAAATATAAATGATAAGAATGGACATAAGGTTGGCGATGAGGTGATAATAACACTTTCTTCAATACTTCAAGAACTTAGTAGAAAAAGTGATATAGTAGCTAGGTGGGGTGGTGAAGAGTTTGTAATACTTTTGCCAGAGACTAGCATAGGCGGTGCTTTTGTTATATCTGAAAAAATCAGAACTAAAGTTGAAAACTTAATTATAAATGTAGTAGGAAATAAAGAGTTGAAATTTACAGTTAGTTTAGGGGTTTCTAAAGTTAATAATAAAGAAGACTTAAATATTGAAGCTTCAATAAATAGAGCTGATAAAGCACTTTATGAAGCTAAAGAAAGCGGTAAAAATAGAGTGGTAAAAGGGTAGAAACTCTTACATACCATCTAGCATTTTAGCAAGCTCTTCTGGTCTGTTTGAGTTTCTAAGAGCATTTTCTTTTGTAATAACTTTTTTTCTATATAGTTCTATAAGTTCTTGAGATTGGGTGGACATATTTGTCTCTTTTTGGTTTAACTGCATTTGAGAATAAATTTGGTGAACTTTATCTTCTCTTATCTGATTTTGAACAGCTGGATTTGTTATAAGAACCTCTTGTGTCGCAACTTTCCCACCACCAATTCTTGGTATAAGTGATTGAGATATAACAGCTACAAGTGATGATGCCAGTTGTGCTCTAACCTGAGCTTGCTCTTGACCATCAAAAACATCGATAATACGGTTAATTGTTCCAGGTGCAGAGTTTGTATGCAGTGTACCAAAAACTAAGTGACCAGTCTCAGCGGCTGTTAGTGCTGCTCCAATAGTTTCAGCATCCCTCATTTCACCAATTAGGATAATATCTGGATCTTGTCTAAGAGCATACTTTAGAGCTGCCGCAAATGAATCAGTATTACTTCCCACATCTCTTTGGGAGAATAGTGATTTGATATTTGTATGAACAAACTCCACAGGATCTTCAACAGTGATTATATGTCTTCTTTCATGCATATTAATTTCATGAAGCATAGATGCCAGAGTAGTTGATTTACCACTACCCGTTGGCCCAGTAACTAAGATTAGACCTTTTTCTCTTTTTACAAGCTCTTTGAAAATAGGGTTATTGTTATACTCATCAAGGGTTGGTATATCAATAGGAATCATACGAAATGCACAACCTATACCATGAATAGTACGGTAGAAGTTAGCTCTAAAACGACCTACATTTTTAAGTTCAAAAGAGAAATCAAGTTCATTATGTTCCTCAAATTTTT
>JAIOSY010000116.1 GCA_021107375.1 Sulfurimonas sp. | reverse complement strand
CAGAGATAATATATGTGGAGAATATGTTTGAATCATCAGAATATGAACAGTGTTCTGATGAATCCACAGAGATACCTTCAACTTTGAGTGAGGCTGTAAATTTAGCAAGGTCTATAGCAAACAGATTTACATATAAGTTAACTCCACATTATCGTTATTTTAATGTAGAGTTATTAGAAGATGCTGATTTGAATTATGATGAATATCAAGAATTGTTGTTAGAAAATTCATTAGAATATATTAAACAAAATCATTATAAAAAGTCTGAAAATCTTTTAAATCAACTAATTTTTTTAACAAATCAAAAAAGTTATGTGCCGTATTATAATTTAGGAGTTATAAAAGAATCTCAGGGTGAATATTTTAAAGCTAAAGATTATTATATTAAAGCAGATAGTTTAACTATTAAACCAGTTGATGTAATTAGTTCTGCATATCTTAGAATTGATTCGATAATATATAAATGTCAAAAAACCAAAGAACAGATAAGTCGGTAAAACATGAAAATTTTATTAAGTTTACTAATAACTATTTTTATATTTAATGGATGTAGTAATAAAGAAGACAACTCTTTTGTTCAGTCTATTTTTCAAACAAATGGTGCTGTGGCAGTAAGAGAACAAACAGATATGTTGAGGGATTTTCTTTTAATATATAAAGAAAAACTAGATAAAAGAAATCCAAATCATTATTCAAAAAAAGATTCTCCATTTATTATAAATGAAATAAAATATAAAAAAAATCGTATAAATTTTGAGTTGTTAAAAGATAAAAAAGGTGTAACATACAAGGATTATTTAAATATTGCCTTTGATAAAAATTATGTTAAAAATAGAAATGATTACCTGATACTAGGTATCTATAAAATGTTATATTGGGCATACACTATAGATAGAACACATACAATAACAACTATGCAGTATGATATAAATAAGCTTCAAGAAGCTAATAAAATGATGCAAATAATTCAATATAGAGTTCAAACTGCTAAAAATAAAGATGGTAATTATCTATTTTTAACTTGGCAAAGACAATGGCAAGTTGAAGTTTTAAAAAAGATTAATCAAAATAAAGAGATAAATTTATCTAAATATACAAATAAACAATTACTTTATCATTCAAATATGAATTTTCAAGTAATAAGCTCAAAAATGATTTTTACAGTTCAAGAAACACTTAGATATTTAGGAGTGGAAGAGGTCAATTTAAGTGCTCAGGCTATTAAAAGTGTTTTTATGTTCTTGTAATTTCAATCATTAACCCCACCTTGTTATAATTTCACTAATTCATAACAAGGTTATTTTTATATGATTTCTAAAATTCAAGATATTAAAAAAGAAGTGGCAAAAGTAGTTGTTGGTCAAGATAGAATGATAGATGGGCTTTTAATTGCTCTTTTGTGTGATGGACATATTCTTATAGAGGGTGTTCCTGGACTTGCAAAAACAACGACAGTAAATGCACTTGCTTCTTCTCTTGGACTAAATTTTAAAAGAGCTCAGTTTACTCCAGACTTACTCCCTTCAGATATTTTGGGTGCAGAGATATATGACCCACAAAACAACTCTTTTAAAATTAAAAAAGGTCCTATTTTTACTAATCTTTTGCTAGCAGATGAGATTAATCGTGCTCCTGCAAAAGTTCAGTCTGCACTTCTTGAAGTTATGCAGGAAAAACAAGTGACACTTGGTGACAGCACATTTAAACTAGACTTACCATTTTTTGTAATGGCTACTCAAAATCCAGTTGAACAGGAGGGTGTATATCAGCTTCCTGAGGCTCAGTTAGATAGATTTATGTTAAAACTTGTAGTTGATTACAACACTAAAGAGGAAGAGCTTGAAATTGCAAGAAGAATCTCTAGTGGTAGTTTTGAAGAGATTCAAGCGGTAATAACAGCAGATGAGTTAAATGAACTTAAAAAGGCTATAAAAGAGGTTCATGTTGATACTGAGGTTGAAACTTATATGATTGAACTTGTAAATGCTACAAGAAATCCAAGTGAATATGGACTTGATGAGTTAAAAGATTTTATCCAGTTTGGAGCTTCCCCTCGTGTAAGTATCGATATGTTCAAAGCTGTAAAAGCTATGGCTTACATGCGAGGAAAAGATTTTGTAACTCCTGTTGATGTTGCTTATATCGTTAAAGAGTTGATGAGACATAGAATCGTTTTAACTTATGAAGCAGAGGCTGAGGGAATTACAACTGATGAGATTATCCAAAAAGTTTTAGAGACTGTAGCGATACCGTAGGTTAATAGATGTCAAAACTATCCCGATGCGGTTTATCCGTGCAAAAAATACTAGTTCGTGCAAGACGGCAAGTCTTTAGTGAAATGGTTGGAAACAACCCCTCTATCTTTCAAGGTGAGGGTTATGATTTTATAGAACTTCGTGAGTATATGCCAGGGGATGATATTCGTCGAATTGACTGGAATATCACTGCAAAGATGCAAACTCCGTATATTAAAGTTTTTCGTGAAGAGAGAGAACTTAATGTTGTTATAGTTTCTATATTAAACGGTAGTGTACATTTTGGTTCTAAAAAATTCAAGCAAGAGACAATAGCTGATGTTGTTGCATTGCTTAGTTTTTCAACTTTAAAAAATGGAGATATGTTAAGTTCTTATATTTTTACTGATAAAATGATTTCAAACTCAAAACCAAGTAAAAAAATTCATCAAATTCAAAAAAATGTTTCTGAGATTTTGAAGTTTGATGCTATAAATCAACAGGTTGATTTTAAAGTTATTGCAGATACTCTTTATAAGAGATTAAAAAGAAAATCGCTTATTTTAGTTGTTGGTGATTTTTTTGAGATTCCAGATTTTAAACTCCTTGCTAGAAAGCATGAAGTTGTATCGGTAATAGTAAGAGATCGATTAGAAGAAAATCCACCACAAATGGGTTTTTCATCTTTAGTTGATCCTGAGAGTGGGGTAAATTTAGAGGGTGATTTTAGTAAGTCAAGTGTAGAGGTATATAGTAAAAAAGTTTATGCACATGACCATAAACTGTATGAAACTTTTAGAAAACACCAGATAAGATTTACCAAAGTATATACAGATTCTATCGCTAGTGTTGAACTTCGTAGATTATTTGAGGGAAGATAATGCCACCAAAACAACATTATGATATACCTTTACATGATATAAAACCAATAGTTGAGGTTCAGGAATACTCTTTTTATTACTTCTTGGGTGCAGTTGGTATTGCTATTATCTTGGCATGTGGAGTTAGTTACCTTTTATATTTTTGGTATAAAAAAAGAGCTGCTTTTAATGAAAGAAAATATAATCTAAAACAGATAAATTTACTTGATTTAAAAGATACTAAAAATTCAGCTTATGCTCTTACAAGTTATGGCTCTGTTTTTAAAGATGATTCACCTCGGCATGTGGAGATGTTTAGAAATCTAAGTGAAAGATTAGAAAGTTATAAATATAAAAAAAGTGTTGAGGTATTTGATAGTGAAACGATAGCTTATATAGAACTTTATAAGGGGATGATTGATGATTGATGGTTTATATCTTGAATTTCCTTTAGTTTTATTACTGATAATTTTATTTATGGGATGTGAAAAATTTTGTAAGATGAAATTACCATCAATCTATTTTCCTCATACTGGGCAGTTTATGAAAAACTCTGTCTCAGCATCAAAACTACTTTTTTTACTTAAATGGTTAGGGATTATTATGCTTATAATCACATTAGCATCCCCTGTGCGTGATGAACCTTATGAAGTTGAGCCAAAAGATGGTTATGAGATAGCTCTGATACTTGATGCTTCTCAATCGATGCAGGCAAAAGGTTTTGATAGAGATAATCCTAATTTAAATAGATTTGATGTTGTAAAAAGTATAGTTAGTGATTTTATTTCTCAGAGAAAAAATGACAATATCGGTTTAGTTGTTTTTGGTAAGTATTCTTTTATCGCTTCACCTTTAACTTATGATGAAAATATTTTAAACCGTATAGTTTCACAACTTCAAGTCGGAATGGCAGGAAAATATACTGCACTTTATGAGTCTCTGGCTCAGGGTGTAAATCTTTTAAAAATGACAGAATCAAACTCTAAGGT
>JAIOSY010000140.1 GCA_021107375.1 Sulfurimonas sp. | reverse complement strand
AACGCGAAACAAAAGTTCTAGTGCAATACGGTATTCTTTGTACTCATTCTCACTAAAGAGTTTATTCTCTAAATCTTTTAAATTTGCAACTCCATAAATAGTTTGTGCAATCCAAAAAATAAGTTGAGAGTCACGAAGACCTCCAACAGACTCTTTTATATTTGGTTGCATTGAGGTTGGGTGTTTTTTTCTTCTTTTTTGAGCCTCTTCGATTTTTGCTAAAATGAACTCTTTTTGTTTATGTAAACGGATTTTTTTAAGTTGTCGCTGAGTTTCGTGCCAAGTAAAAGGGGAACCTGTGATTAGCCTCGCTTCCATAAGGGAAGTTTTGATAGTTATATCTTCTGTGCTAGCTTTAAATAAGTCACTTGTTTCATGAACTCTATGACCGAGTTTAAGCCCAGAATCCATAGCAAGATAAAAAAGTTTTTCCATTATAAGATGTGTATTGTATCCATCAATATTTTCATAAACAATAAGCATGTCAATGTCGCTGTGGACACAAAGTTGCTCTCGTCCATAACTCCCAAGTGCCACAACTGCTATGGGGATAGAGCTTCTCATAGGTAGATAGTTTTCAAAAACTCTACGAAGAACAGTTTTATACATTAAGTCAATTATTGAATCTAGTTTTTTAGTATGTTTTACTAGAAAATCTTTACCTTGGCTACTCTCAAAAAGTTCAGATAAAGAACTTTTATATTCATTAATATATGTTTTAAAAAGTTTTGAAAGTTCAAAATCTGAACCATTTTTTTCTATAATATCTTCTATCTGTAACTTAATATGCAAAAAAAATCCTAATCTATTTTTAACATTATAGTTAATCTTATTTTAATAAGATATAATCTTCCATTATTTTTTACAGGAAATTGGTATGACAATAACTAAACGAGTGACTTTTATAGCAAAAGAGGGTGATGAGGATAAGATGAAAGAGCTTTTATCTGCGATGGTAGTTCCATCAAAAGCTGAAGATGGATGTATTTTTTATGAGATTTTTCAGTATGAAGGAAATCCTAGAAAGTTCATGGCATATGAAAGTTGGAGAGATGAAGAAGCATTAGATGGTCATAAAGCATCAGCTCATTATGCTATCTACAAGTCTAGTTATGAGCCATTTTGTGAGAAAAAATATAGTGATGAGTTAGAGGTTTTAGGTTAAATTTTAAATTTAACCTTTTAAAGAAATGCGAAAAGTTTAATACTTTTCAAACTAGATAAGAGATTACCTTATCTGATAATAATTCAAGGAATTTTATGTATTTATTTACAAGTGAAGTAGTAGCCCCTGGACACCCAGATAAATGTGCAGATATAATTGCAGATAGTATAGTTGATGCTTTAATAATAGCTGATTCAAAAAGTAGAGTAGCAAGTGAAGTTTTTGTAGCTGGTAATCATGTGATTATTGGTGGAGAAGTTACTTCAAAGGCAAATTTATCAGACGAAGAATATGAAAAAATTGTTAAAGATGCTCTTATTGGAATCGGTTATGATGGAAAAGGCTCTTTTACAAGAGAGCAATGTCTTTTTCCAGAAGATGTTAAAGTTCAAGTTTTACTTAATCAACAATCACCAGATATAAATCAGGGTGTTGATCAAGAAGATGGTGAAACTGGTGCTGGAGATCAAGGTATTATGTTTGGATATGCTTCAAATGAGACTGCTGATTTTATGCCAGCGGCTATAACTTACGCGAGAGTTTTAAGTGATAAAGTTTATCACTATGCATTAAAACACAATCATAAACTAGGTGTTGATATTAAAACACAGGTTACACTTGATTATGGTACTAAAGAAAATTTCGAAAACTGTGAACCTCAATCTATTCACACTATTGTTGTATCTGCTCCATCAAATGAAGATATGGATATAACAGAAGTAAGAGAGTTACTTCAAGGTTTAATAGATGATGCTGGACTTCCAACATCTCTTTATAACCCTAAAAAAACAATTATTCATCTAAATCCAACTGGAAGATATGTATCTCATTCTCCATTACATGATTCTGGTTTAACTGGTAGAAAACTAATTGTTGATAGCTTCGGTGGTTATGCACCTACCGGTGGTGGAGCTCAAAGTTCTAAAGATTACACAAAAGTTGATAGAAGTGGACTTTATGCGGCAAGATGGTTAGCAAAACATATCGTTGCTGCTGGTCTTGCTAAAAAATGTTCAGTGCAACTTTCATATGCGATAGGTGTTGCTAAACCAACTTCAGTTTCTGTGGATACTTACGGAACTGTTATCGCTGGACTTGATGATGATAAATTATCATCGTTTGTCGCTGATAATTTCTCTTTAACTCCAAACTGGATTACTGCGAAATTTGGTCTTGATAAACCAAGTGCTGAGACTTTCCTTTATGCTGATGTAGCTGCTCGTGGTCAAGTTGGACAGAGTGATTACCCTTGGGAAAAACTTGATGCACTAGAGATATTTCAAACACTAAAATAGGGAAAAAGATGAAAAACTTATGGTCTGATGAAGAGGCGAAGAATTTTA
>JAIOSY010000166.1 GCA_021107375.1 Sulfurimonas sp. | reverse complement strand
TTTTAAATCAGTTTCTTTCAAACTATATTGTAGAAGAGGAACAAAACGATAAAGATGAAATTGAAGAAGATAAAGATGAAAATAATAATATAGTTGAATCATTTACTGATGAAATAAAAGAAGAGAAAATAGAAGAAATAGTCGAAATTAAAAAACCTTTATATAAAGCAGATATTTTACTTGCAAAAAAGAGATCTTTTGAAACAAAACTATATATTCAATTGTTAGAATCCTTAGGATACACATATGATATTGCGTATTCACAAGATGAGATAGATAACTTACTCTCTACTTCTACATATAAAGTTATACTTTTTGATAAAGAGTGTCAAGAGCAAGAACTTTCTGAATTTTCTAAAAAAGTAAAAGATTTGAATGAAAAAGATAAACTTAATACAATTTTAATACTAATAGGAAATTCACTAAATGAACAAAATGATAATGACGATGAGTTATATGTTCATGAAGTTATAAAAAATGTTGTAAACAAAGATTTACTAAAACATATGTTTGAAAAATTCATTTAAGGATTAAAGATGTTAAGAGATGACTTAGTTATATTGGCTGTTGATGATGATATGATAAATTTAAAATTATTAAAATCCATGCTGATGAAAAGTGGAAAAATCAAAGAGGTTGTTGAAGCTCAAAATGGTTCTGATGCTATTGATAAAATGAAAGCTAGAAGTGATATAGATTTAGTTCTTTTAGATATTATAATGCCAATAATGGGAGGGATAGAGGTTCTTAAAATAGTTCGTGCTGATGATAATCTTAAACAAGTCCCAATTATTGTTTTAACTACTGATGAAACAAAAAAAGGGGATGCACTAGAATTTGGTGCAAATGGTTTCTTAATGAAACCAATTAGAAAAGATAGCCTAATAGATAAAATATTAGCACTAATAGTTTAAATAAAAACTTGTTTTAAAACCTCTTCAATTCTAGTTACACCTACTATATCCAAAGAGTCTCTTACCTCTTTTGGAATATCTTCTAAATCTCTTTCATAATTTTTTGCAGGGATTAAAACCTTGCACATGCCAGCCTTGTGAGCAGCTATAAGTTTTTCTTTTAATCCACCGATAGGAAGAACATCACCACTAAGAGAAACTTCACCAGTCATTGCAACCTCTGAACGAATTTTCTTAGAACTAAAAATAGAAGAGATAACACTAACCATAGCTATACCAGCACTTGGACCATCTTTTGGAGTTGCACCATCTGGAACATGTATATGTAAGTCATATCGTCTATACACCTCACTAGAATCCACTTTGATATTTTCCTCTTTCTCTTTAAAACTAAGAGGAATATTATCAGGCTCTATTTTTAATTTTTTAGTATCTATTAAAGTTTTTACAACGCTCATAGCTATTTTTGCTGATTCTTTCATAATATCACCAAGTGAACCAGTTAGTTGAAGTGTTCCCTTACCTTTAATACGGATAGATTCTATCTTTAAAACATCACCACCAACTGCTGTCCATGCTAAACCATTTACAACACCAATTACAGGAATTTTATCAGTCTTTTCTATCTCAAAAATTGATTTTTCAAAATAATCTTTTATATTTTTTAAACTAACTGAAACCTTATCAAGTTCTGAATTTTGAAGTATATCTTTTGCAACTTTTCTACTCATATCAGCTATTCTACGACGAAGATTACGAACACCAGCTTCACGAGTATAACTATGAATAAGCTCTTTTAATGCAGGTTTTGAGATACTAAGTTCAGAATTTTTAAGTCCATGTTTTTTTAACTCTTGAGGGATTAAATATCTTTTTGCAATCTCAAATTTCTCTTGTGGAGTATAAGAACTAACAGTTATAAACTCCATTCTATCTCTCAAAGCCACAGGAATTCTTCCAACATCATTTGCTGTTGCTATAAAAATAACATTACTTAAATCTATATCAAAATTTAAATAATAATCTCTAAATTCACTGTTTTGTTCAGGGTCTAAAATCTCTAAAAGAGCTGCGGTTGGATCTCCTCTTTGAGTTCGACTTACTTTATCTATCTCATCTAAAACGATAACTGGATTCATTTTTTTAGCATCAATTAAACCCTGAGTAATCCGACCTGGCATTGCACCAACATATGTTCTTCTATGCCCTCTTAACTCATTCACATCCTCTAATCCACCAAGTGCGATACGGATAAGTGGTCGTTTTAATGCAGTGGCAATCGAATTTGCCAATGATGTTTTACCAACACCAGGAGGTCCTGAAAAACAAAGAATCGCACCTGCAGAATTTTCATGAGAAATTCCACGAAGTTCCAAAAGTTCTTTTACTGCGAAATACTCAACAATTCTTTTTTTAGGTTTTTCTAGTGAAAAATGATCCTTATCTAACTGAGTTTCAACATCTAAAATTTTTAAAGCTTTTCTAGCTTCATCACCAAAAGGGATCTCTAAAACCCAATCAAGATATGTTTGAGTCATCGATGAATCGGAAGAATCAGGATGCATTCTTGCAAATCTTTCAATCTGCTTACTTATCTCTTTATAAGCATCTTCACCCATTTTAGATTTTTTTTCTTCACATTTTTTACGGTATTCTTCTATCTCTTCATCTCTAGCTGTATCAGTTCCAAGCTCTTTTTGAATCTGCTTTAACTGCTCTTTTAAGAAATACTCTTTATTTACTTTTTCTATATGTGAATGAACCTTACCTCTTATCTCTTTTTGAAGTTTATTTGCCTCAATCTCCTCTATAAGATAATCAATAAGCAGTAAAAATCTTTGTTCAGTATCACTTTCAACAAACATTTTATATGCTTGTTCTTTTTTTAATTTTACCGTCGAACATATAAGATCTATTATGCGATTATAGTCATGATTTTCTTCTATAGTTTTTAATAAATCTGGTGGGAAATAACTACTAACACTAGAGAGTGTTCTAACTTTTTCACGAACTATCTCTAAAATTGCATCTATTTTTAATGAATTTACTACTGTCCCTTCAATAATATCAACCCGTGCAGTCAATGGTTTTTCACTCACAGAATGAAGTAATTTTGCTCGTGCAAGACCCTGAAAAAGAACCTTTACTCTTCCATCAGGAAGTGCAACCTTTCGCATAATAGAACCAACAACTCCAGCATCATATAAAGAGTTAAAATCTCTTTCACCTTCAAATGAAGGTTTTGTTGAACAAACTATAATTAATGAATTTTCATCTATTGCTTTAGTTGCTGCATTAATATTATCTTCATCACTTAAAAAAAGTGGTGAAATCATAAAAGGGTATAAAAAGAGTTCATCTTCAGCGATAACAGGTATATCCGCTGGAAATTCATCATAATTACTTAGTTTCATATTTTAATTCCTAACTTGTTTATATTTTTTATATTTATTTATTATCTAATATTTCATCTCGTATTGATTCAAACTCTTCTTGAGTTAAAACACCCTTTTGAACCAACTCTTGTGTTCTTTGTATCTCATACTCTTGCATACTACTTAAAGTTTTTTGTTTTTGTCCTTCTAAAGCAGGTATAGGTTCCTCTTTTGTAGCATCATCTAT
>JAIOSY010000314.1 GCA_021107375.1 Sulfurimonas sp. | reverse complement strand
TCAATTTTTTGTACTCAAAATGAGCCAGAGGGGTTTCGTCGCATAACTCCGTATCTTGATAGACCAGATGTTATGGCAGTATTTACTACTACTGTGATAGCAGAGCAAGATAAGTATCCTATTTTATTAAGTAATGGAAACAAGAAAAATTGTCATGATTTTTTAAATGGTAAACATGGAACAACTTGGCACGATCCACATCCAAAGCCAGCTTACCTTTTTGCTTTAGTTGCTGGAGATTTAGGTTGTGTAAATGATGAGTTTACAACTGCTAGTGGAGAGAGGGTAGAGTTAAATATTTATTGTGACAAAGGAAATGAGTCTAAATGTTCACATGCCATGAAGTCACTAAAAGAGTCTATGACTTGGGATGAAGAAAAATACGGACGAGAGTATGATTTAGAGATTTATAATATCGTAGCAGTAGATAGTTTCAACATGGGAGCGATGGAAAATAAAGGCTTAAATATTTTTAACTCTGCTTATGTTTTAGCAGATGAAGATACGGCTAGTGATGTTAACTTTATGGGGATTCAGTCGGTAATTGCTCATGAGTATTTTCACAACTGGACTGGAAATCGTATCACATGCCGAGATTGGTTTCAACTTACTCTAAAAGAGGGTTTAACAGTTTTTCGTGACCAATGCTTTTCTGCTGATTTAAATTCAAGTGAAGTTCAGCGAATAGAAGATGTAAAAGCTCTTCGTGAGCGACAGTTTGTAGAGGATGCTTCACCAACTTCACACCCAATTCAACCAGAGTCTTATATATCTATGAATAACTTTTATACAGCAACTGTATATGAAAAAGGTGCTGAAGTTATTCGTATGATTTACACTTTACTAGGCGTTGAGAACTATAGAAAAGCGACAGATTTGTATTTTAAAACTTTTGATGGACAAGCTGTTACCACAAACGATTTTTTATGGGCGATGAGTGAGGCTAGTGGAGTTGATTTAACTCAGTTTGAGAGATGGTATCATCAAAACGGAACTCCTACTATCGAGGTAGAAGATGAGTTTCATGATGGAGTTTACAAACTTCATATCACTCAAAAAATCCCACATGCCATAGATGGTAGCGAGCAAGAGCCTTACTACTTTCCACTAAAAGTTGCTTTGATAGGTTTAGATACAAAAGAGATAATTCAAAAGGTTTTAATAGTTGATAAAGAGAAATCAGAGTTTGTTTTTGATGGCTTATCTGCTAAACCGTACTTATCAATAAATCGTGATTTTTCAGCACCAATTATAGTTGAGCAAAAGCTAAAAGAGTATAGCTTTTTAATGAAACACGATACAAATAGTTTTGTGAGATACGAATCAGCACAAAGTTTTGCAGTTGATACTTTAGAAGAGATTATGCAAACTGGAAATATTAACAAAGAGTTTTTAAAATCTTATGGATACTTACTAGATTTAGATGTTGAGCTTTCATACAAAGCATTACTTTTAGAACTTCCAACAGTTTCAACTTTAATGCAAAGAGCAGAAGTTGTTGATTTTGAGCCTATATATTTGGTTAAAGATAGATTGGCAAAAGAATTGGCAACTATTTATAAAGATGAACTTTTAGAGTTGTATAAAACAAACCATTTTGCAAAAAATGAGATGATAGATGCTAAAAGTATGGGACAAAGAGCGATTAAAAATCGTTGTTTAAAACTGCTGAGTGCTTTAGAAACTGAAGATGTTGTATTGTTGGCTAAAGAGCAGTATGAAAACTCATTAACTATGACAGATAGAGTTGTGGCACTTGATATTTTAGAAAATTCCCACATGTGCTGTGAGCGACAGCGAGGAAATACTCTTGGGGTGCCAAGTGTTAGTGAAATTGCTCTAAATAATTTTTATAATAAATACAAAAATGACACTTTAGTTATGAATAAATACTTCTCTATTTTATCGGCTTCAAATAGAGAGGGAACACTTGATAGAGTTATAGCTTTACAAAATGATGAAGTTTATGATGAGAAAGTACCAAATTTAGTTCGTTCACTCATTGGAGTATTTGCAAGAAACTATAAACACTTTCATGCAAAAGATGGTAATGGATATAAATTTGTAGCTGATAAGATAATAGAGATAGATAAAATAAACCCACAAATGGCATCAGGACTTTTAGGTGCTTTTAAAATCTACGAAAAAATGAACTCTATAAACAAAGAACTCATGAAAGTAGAATTAGAAAAAATTATATCTCAAAAAGAACTTTCTAAAAATGTTTATGAGATTGTTGCTAAGATTATAAAAAGCTAAATTACTATTTTATTTGTATTATAGATGTGTAGAAACTACACATCTATCGTATTAAATTAAATTATTTTTATTATAAAAACTATGGAAATCATATTTTTCATTTCTTCTAAATCCCCTAAATATATGGCTTTGTCGAGCCTTATAACTCTTTTGAATAATAATTATTTATTATATTATAATACTTTGTACTAAAATTGTGATAGCATTGTTCTAAGAAATAAAATAGAGGAAGTTAATATGGCAAGATTAGTAATTCTCGGTGCAGGTGTTGCAGGTCATACAGCAGCATCATTCGCTACAAAATGGCTTGGAGATGAGCATGAAGTGGTAGTAGTGACTCCAAATGCAAAATGGAACTGGATTCCATCTAATATTTGGGTTGGTGTTGGTGAGATGAGCAAGGAAGAGGTTACTTTTGATCTTGCTCCAGTTTATGCAAAAACTAAGGCTATTTATAAACAAGCAAAGGTTGTATCATTAAATCCAGAGGGGAATGCTACTATAGAAAAAGGGTTTGTAACTATAGAATATACTGCTAAAGGAAAAGAGGGTAATACTGAAGATGTAGAATATGATTATCTGATTAATGCAACTGGGCCAAAGTTGAATTTTGGTGCAACTCCTGGTTTAGGTGAGGGAACTGTTATGGGTGAACATACTGTTTCAGTTTGTACAGCAGACCATGCAGTTCATGCTGCTCATGAACTGCAAAGTTGTATAGCAAAAATGCGTTCAGGTGAGAGACAAAAGTTTTTAATCGGTACAGGACATGGCATGTGTACTTGTCAAGGTGCTGCATTTGAGTATATTTTCAACATAGAACATAAGCTTCGTGAAGAGGGTGTTAGGGATATGGCAGATTTAACATGGATATCAAATGAATCTTTTTTAGGTGATTTTGGTATGGGTGGACTTCACTTTAAAATGGGTGGTTTTATCACTTCTTCTAAAGTGTTTGCTGAATCTTTATACGCTGAAAGAGGTATGGATTGGATTATCGGTGCACATGTAAATAAAGTTGAAAAGGGCATGGTTACTTATGAATCATTAGATGGAACTATTGATACACAAGATTTTGATTTTGCTATGCTTATCCCACCATTTGCTGGTGTTGATATGAAAGCTTACGCTAAAGATGGTTCTGATATTACAGATGTAGTTTTTGCTCCAAATGGGATGATGAAGGTTGATGCTGATTATACAAAAACTTCTTATGCTGACTGGGAGCCATCTGATTGGCCAAGAACGCTACAATCACCAGCTTACAAAAATATATTTGCAGCAGGTATTGCTTTTGCTCCTCCTCATCCGATTTCAAAACCGATGAAATCAGCTAATGGAACTCCAATCACACCAACTCCTCC
>JAIOSY010000127.1 GCA_021107375.1 Sulfurimonas sp. | reverse complement strand
AGAAACTTTGCTTTTAGAGAATGATAAAGATTTAGAATTTACAAGAGAGATATCTAAAAAATTTGAAGCACCAAGCTTTTTAATTGTAACATATACTATAGAAGATAACCTTTTAAGTGAAAAAAATATAAAACACATAAAGGATTTAAGTACTGAGATTAAAAAAGTTAATATAGTAGAATCTATAACATCAATAGTAAATGTACCTCTTCTACAATCTCCTTCAAAACCGATAAAAGAGTTACTAAAACAAATTCCAACACTAGAATCTAAAAATATTGATAAGGCTTTAGTAAAGCAGGAATTTTTAAATAGTGCAATATATAAAGAAAATTTAGTAAGTGATGATTTTAAGACAACAGCAATTTTAATAAATTTAAAAAGAGATGATAAATATTTTAGTCTGGTAGAAAATAGAGATAGTTATATAAAATTAAAAAAACAAAGAGAACTAAATAAAAGTGAAAAAGATAGTTTTAAAAATGTATCATATGAGTTAAAAAAATATAGAGATAAAATAAGAGAAAACAATCATCAATCGATAGTTAAAATAAGAGAAATACTTAAAAGATTTGAATTTGAAAATAAAGATATAAAACTTCATTTAGGTGGAGTTGATATGATTGCCGATGATATGGTTGAGTTTGTAAAATATGATTTAAAAACTTTTGGCTTTGTAATTCTTATCTTGTTAATACTAATTTTATATATGCTACTGAAGAAAAAACGATGGGTTTTTATTGCTCTTTTTATATGTAGTGTATCACTTATTATTACAAGTGGACTTTTAGGTCTTTTTGGTTGGGAGATTACTGTAGTATCATCAAATTTTATCTCCTTGCAATTGATAATGAATATGTCATTAGTAATACACTTAATCATAAAATATAAAGAGTTATATATAAAATATCCAACTCGAATACAAGAAGAGTTGGTGATAATGACTGTTACTTCTATGGCTAAACCATCATTTTTTGTAGTTATTACTACTATTGCCGGATTTAGCTCTTTAGTATTCTCAAATATATTACCTATCATAAATTTTGGTTGGATGATGAGTGTTGGGATGGTTGTCTCTTTAATAACTACATTTGTTTTATTTCCGGTTATATTGATATTTTTTACTAAAAGTGAAGTTAGTGAATCTAAAAATAGTGATATCCCTTTTACTTCAAAAGTAGGGCATATTGCATATAACCATCAAAAAACAATCTTAACTATTTCTGTTTTGGCTGTAATCTTTTCTATAACTGGGGCGTATAAATTAAAAGTTGAAAATAGTTTTATAGACTATTTTAAAGAAAATACACAAATATATCAAGGGATGAACATTATAGATAGAAAACTTGGTGGTACTACTCCTCTTGATATTATTTTAACATTTAAAGAAAACAGTGATGAGCTAATCTCTGTAGATGTTGTAGAAGATGAACTAGATGAAGAGTTAGATGATTTTGCAGATGAGTTTGAAGAGACCACAGAGGATAAAGAGAAATATTGGTTTACAGAGGTCAAGTTACAAAAAATTAAAAAGATTCATAACTATTTAGACTCACAAGAGGCTATAGGGAAAGTATTATCTTTAGCAACAATTGGTGAGGTTATTAAAACTTTAAATGATGGAGAGGAGGCTGATAGTTTAACTTTAGCACTTTTATATAAAGAGTTGCCAGAGAAATTTAGAAAAATCATTTTATCACCATATATTAATATTGAAAGTAATCAAGTAAGAATAAGTACGAGAATTATAGATTCGCAAGATGGACTACAAAGAGATAAGTTACTTAAAAAGATAGATTATGATTTAAAAGAGATGATAAACCCAAAATATGAAGAGTATAAACTATCAAATATTTTAGTTATGTACAATAATATGCTTCAGTCTCTTTTTAATTCTCAAATAAAGACAATAGGTATAGTTGTTTTGATTCTTTTTATGATGTTTTTAATACTGTTTAAAAACTTAAAAATAGCTACAATCGCAATAATAGTCAATACTGCACCAGTAAGTGTAATTTTTGGTTTTATGGGCTGGATGAATATTCCACTAGATATGATGACTATTACTATCGCTGCTATTAGTATAGGTATTGCTGTTGATAACACCATACACTATATACATAGGTTTACTTTAGAACAGAAGCAAAGTAATGATATAAAAGTATCTATGTTTAACGCACATGCCAGTATAGGGATAGCTATGTTTTATACATCAACTATTATTATTATAGGATTTTCTACACTTGTTTTATCTAATTTTATTCCAACTATATATTTTGGATTATTAACTGTACTTGCTATGTTTATGGCAATTCTTGCTGACCTTTTACTTTTGCCTGTATTACTTTTACTTTTTGGTACTTACAAAACTATAGAAATTAAAAAGAGGGAAATTCATATAGTGTGAAAAATAATATAAGAGTAATCATTGTATCAATTTTAATGTTAATTAGTTTACTAAACGCCAGAGATTTAGAGAAGGTATCTATTCAGCTTCAATGGTTAGATCAGTTTCAATTTGCTGGATATTATATGGCAAAAGAGAAAGGTTTTTATACTGATGTTGGACTTGATGTAGAAATCAAGAGATTTAAATATGGGATTAATGTAGTTGATGAAGTGATGTCAAAAAAAGCTACTTATGGCATAGGACGTTCATCTTTAATTGTTAATAAATCAAATGGTACTGATATTAAACTTTTATCTGCTATTTTTCAATCATCTCCATCTATTCTTTTAGCTACAGATGATTCAAATATTAAAACTATAAAAGATTTTTTTAATAAGAGAATTATGAGTACTCCTGATGTTTATTCTAGTGTCTCATTTCAAGCGATACTAAAGCAAGAGGGTGTAAATATAAATGATATGATAACTCAAGAGCACTCTTTTAATATAGATGATTTAATTAATAAAAAAACAGACCTAATGGCTTCATATATATCAAATGAACCTTTTTTATTAAAAGAAAAAGGGGTTAAATATAAAATATTTGATCCTAAAGATTATGGTTTTGATTTTTATAGTGATATTTTATTTACCTCTAATTATGAGCTGATAAATTATAAACAAAGAGTAATAAAATTTAAAACTGCTTCTCTAAAAGGGTGGGAATATGCTTTTAATCATATAGATGAAACAGTTCAAATTATTTTAAAAAAGTATAACATTCAAAATAAATCAAAAGAAGCTTTACTATATGAAGCTAATGAATTAAAAAAATTAGCTTATTATAAAGTCAATCATTTGGGTCATATAGATAAGCATAAAATTCAAAGAATATATGATATTTATAATGTAATGGGATATATAAAAAATAAGGTAGTTTTAGATGAGTTTATTTTTCAATATGATAAGAAAACAAATATAAGTTTAACACACTTAGAGCAAGAATATTTAAAAAATAAACAAGAGATTAAAATGTGTATAGATCCTAAGTGGATGCCATTTGAAGCTTTTGATGAAGATGGAAAACATATAGGAATTAGTGCTGATTATTTTAAATTATTTCAAAAAAATTTACAAATACCAATAAAAATAGTTAAAACTACTAGTTGGAGTCAATCTTTAGAATATGCTAAAGAAAGAAAATGTGATATATTATCTTTAGTTATGCAAACTCCCAAAAGAAAAAAATATATGAATTTTACAACGCCATATTTAAAAACACCACTTGTTCTTGCTACAAAACCTGAAGTTCCATTTATAGTGGATTTTAATATTTTAACAGATGAAAAGATTGGTATTGTAAAAGATTATGCTTATTTAGAAATATTTAAAAAGAAATATCAAAATCTTAATATAATAGAAGTTGATAGTGTAGAAGATGGTTTAGAAAAAGTAAGAGATGGTAAATTATTTGGATATATTGGTACACTTGCATCAGTTGGATATCTATTTCAAAAAGAGTTTACAGGGGAACTTCAAATTGCAGCTAAATTGGATGAAACTTGGAAGCTTGGAATTGCTGTAAGAAATGATGACAAAATTTTATTTGGGATATTACAAAAAGCAGTAGACAACTTAGATATAAAAGAACAACAAAAGATTTTTAATGATTGGGTGTCAATTAAATATAAAAAATCTATAGATTATATTTTAATATGGAAAATAATAGGTGTATTTATTATAATATTATTGATAATTTTATATTTTTTAATTAAGCAAAATATGTTGAAAAATAAAATTGAAAACTTAAATCAAACTCTTGAAGAAAGAATTAATACAGAGGTTGAGAAAAATCGTTTGCAAGATCAACAGATGCTTAACCAAAGTAGATTGGCTCAAATGGGTGAGATGATATCTATGATAGCCCATCAATGGAGACAACCTCTAAATGCCATAAGTGTTACATCAAATAATTTACAATTAAAATGTATTATGGGAGAGATAGATAAAGAGTTCTTTAAAAAAGAGTTGGGACTCATAGATGATTATTCTCAATATTTAAGTTCAACTATAGATGATTTTAGAAATTTTTTTAAAGATAATAAAGAAAAAGAGATTACAAATTTAAAAAAATTAGTAGAAGGCACTTTATCTTTAGTAACAAAATCAGTTGAAAATAAAAATATAAAAATTATAACTTCTTTTTCTTGTACTCATAATATAGAAACTTTTCCAAATGAAGTTATACAGGTAATTTTAAATATCATTAAAAATGCAGAGGATATTTTATTTGAAAATAATATTGAAAATCCTACAATAACTATAGATACTGTTTGTGGTGTTGAACATTCAAAACCAAGTATAATTATAAAAGATAATGGTGGTGGGATACCTGATGATATTATACAAAAGATATTTAATCCATACTTTTCAACAAAATTAGAAAAAGATGGAACAGGTTTAGGACTTTATATGTCTAAAACTATAATTGAAGAGCATTGTGGTGGTAAACTTAGTGTAACTAATGATGAAAATGGTGCAGTTTTTATTATAGATTTTTGGATATAAACTATTTATAATTGTATAAGTAATATAGTGTCTTTAATTGAATTTTCATAAGTTGAAGGATAAATAGGTGAACATAAAACTAGACGAATTAAAAAGTCATGGTAAGATACTTAAAGTTTTATATGTAGAAGATAATGATGATGTAAGAGTTCAAACAAGTAAAATGCTTGGTAACTTTTTTTCGGATATAACTTTAGCCGTTGATGGTCAAGATGGTTTACAAAAGTATTTAGAATTTTATAAACAAAATGATTTTTATTATGACTTGGTTATTACCGATATAAATATGCCAAATATGGACGGTATAGAGATGAGTACAGAGATAATCAAAAAGAACTCTCTTCAAGCTATAATTATTACTACTGCATACAATGAGATGGGATTTTTAACTAAGGCTATAGATATAGGCATCTCAGGGTTTATTACGAAACCTATTAACAATATTCAATTTGTAAATGTTCTATATAAGGTCTCTTTAGCTATTAGTGATCGTAGGTTTGTTGAAGAACATGTTCATCAAATGGAAGAGATGACAATAAAACTTGAAGAGCAAAATAAAGAGCTTACTGAAAGAAATTTAAAGTTAGAAAAATCTCTTCGTATTTTAGACACAATGGTTCATAAAGAGCAGATGACACATACAAAAAAAGAGATTAAAACAGAAACTCAGATTATTGAAGAAAACTATATTAAAGAGCAAATAACTTATTTAATAAATGAAGATTTACATGAACTTATAGAGCTTCAGTCTGAAGTAGATATGATAATAATAAATATATTAAATAGTATTGATTCTATAGAGATTAATTCTCTCAAAGAATTGGCAAGAAGGTTTTCTAAATATGGATCTATCTTATCACACTATAACTTTTTTAATAAACTTAGTGTTGAGATGTCTAGCTTTTCAAAAATACTAAAAGATGAACCATTACCAGATGATAAGAGGACTGTGAACTATATCTTTACTCTTTTAGAAACTTTTATGTTTGTTCTTGGAAAATGGCATGATGATCTAGCATCAGGAGAAGAAACTAAAATAAATGCACTTGATGCTTCTATAACGAGTGATATGCATACTATTTCAAATATGTGGTTACAAGTAGAGAGTGATACTCAAGATATTTTCGATTTTTGATTTAAAGTAAAATTCTGAGGTCTAAAAAGTGCCTGAAAGTATGCAAGTAATCAATATAATATAAGAATAAGAAACTTCAAATTTTAATTTAATGACAGATTTAGATAATCTAAAATATTGGTTTTTTAACAGAAATTGAAAATTATATTAGAGATATTTTTAGACATCAAGAGATGGAAGTTCGTGGGTGGCTAATTGCTGCAACTACAAATGATTATAAATATATAAGTAAATTAATATCTAAAGTAGATGTTAATTTATTAGATGAAGAATATATTAAAAAAATTAAAGCTAGTTTGTTTAGAGGAATAAACAAAAGAGGTATATAGAAAAATATATCTCCATTTATAATAAGTAGAAATGGAGATATTAACTTCAAAGAAGCAAGATTAGGAATACCAGATGTAATCTATTTCCCTATAAATTCTGATTCTAAACCAGCATATGTTTTAAATGTAACTACAGATATAAAGCATGAGCAAAGCAGTATATCTTTAAGTCATATATATAAATCGTATAGTTTTGTTAAAAATATTTTATCTTCTGCTAAGAATGTTGAAGAGACATTAAATTTAATAAAGAAGAAAAAGATTGATAATAATGATTTTGATTACACTAAAAAAGATGATATTAGTATTTTAGAATTTATAGATTTTGGAATATGCATAGATAATCAGGCAATTGATGAAGAATATCAAGAATTTTCTTCATCATTATTTGGTGCAATTAGTTTAATGAAAACTAGAACATAAATTATTAGTTCTAATCTAGTGAAAGACTCTAAAATAGAATTAATAAATTTATCTAAAGATATTAATGCCATTGCAAAAAGTAAAAGTGGAAATTTATGTAGAATAAATATGAATAATTTTGAATCTAATTTTGTACGAATTTTAATGGATGAAATGATATTTAATGAAGATATTTTGGATAAGCAAAGTGATGAGTTTTTATCACAAATCCCAAAAGTTATAGTGTCTTTACCTAGAATAAGAAATGCTATTATTGATGAAATTAAATTAGGAAAAAGTATCCCTAAAGTGTTTTCAGAGATAGTAAAATATGATTGTATTAGAGATTTAGAATCTTTTATTAGTATTTTAGAGAAAACTTCTAAAGATGATAAATTGATTATAACTGAAAAAAGTAATTTAGAAGAAGAGATTAAAAATCTTAAAAAATTACATCAAGAAATAGATTTTAGTGATGTAGGAATATAGCTATTTTATTTTTATTTATCGCTTTTAATATTGACCTTACTGATTCTTGTTCTAGATTAAACACTTCAAATAGATAAATATGTAAGTGCTTTATCATATGATATTATGTTATCAGTTTAGCTAGATATATCTTGTATAGTGAATATTTAATATGTGATATAATCTTCTGAAATAATTAGAAAAAATTTTATTGGAAATCAAATGCAAATACTAGAAAATTACATTAAAGATATATTTAATTCAAGAACAACACCACTACTAATAGAACTCTCAAAAGATGATTTAGATTCTATATGTCTTAATGGTGTATGTGGTTTAAATATATCATTAGCAACTGCTAGAGAAGTTTACGATAATGATGAAGTAAGGAAGAGGAAGGAAACAAATGTAATATTTATAGATACCGATAAGATTACAAATGTTGAAAGCACTTATCTATTTGAAGAGTTATTAACTAGTGTAGAAGGTATTATTAAAACAATAAAAAATCTAAATATTGCAAAAAAAGGGATAAGTATAGTTTTATCTTCTCTCACTGGTGGTATATCTAAAACTCTATTTAGTGATTTTGTAGATGATGGTATAGAGTTAGTCTTTGGTACTGTTATGAGTGATGTGAATGATGTGTTGGTAGAAGAAGGAATAGATCAAATAGATTTAGGTGCAAAATTACTAGATGAAATAAATGCTAGAGTAATTGAAGCAATCAATAATAAAACTGTAAAAACGATACAAGAAAAAAAGAATGATAATATCTATATATCAGATAGTTCAAGAAAAATCCTTAAAGAATTATCTGAAAATTTTGCTGAGGAATCAACACCAGCAGAATATATCAGACTTGCAATAAAAATAATGCTTAGTATTGCAATAGATATGCCTAAAGCTATATTTATCAAAAATCCACATAAACTTGATAAAGATTCATTAGCAATACTATCTCTCCTTTTTTCTTACTCAAAAGATAATCAACATACAAATTTATCAATTATATATGCCTATGAGGATAAGGAATTTCAACCATATAATGTTATTGAAGGAAAATATAAAGAGAGTAAAAAACTACTAGATGAGCAAAGAATCTTTACGCAAAGATATGCAATGCTGGAGCGTCCTACAAGTGATATACCTAAAATAGCTGTAAAATCAAATATATTTGTTGGAAGAGAGGATGAAAAAGAAAGCTTATTACAAAGATATAAAGATTTTGAAACAAATAAAGATATAACTACATTAGAAATTATCTCCGGTGAGCCTGGAATAGGTAAGACTAAATTAGTTAAAAAACATTTAGGTAATCTATTAAACTCTAATCCTAAACAGATACAACTTACTTTACTAAACCAAGTTGGTCACTCCTCCAGTAATACAGGAATTAGTTCTTTAATAAACTCTATATTAGAAGAAACAACTAGACTAGAAGAACTTCGTACACAGAAAGAAGTAACTATAGAGAATGCAAAAAGTTATATTCCTAATGCTATTTTTAATGTTATAAAAAAACAGCTTGAGATTGATTCAGTTATTGATATTGCTAATTTAACAGAAGATAGATTTACAGTTGATGCAAAAATAGATTATATGAAAATGATAACTAAGAGAGATACAGACTTTAATAAATCACAAGATAAAAAACTAAAACAGTATCTAAAATTAAATGAAGCAATAAAGAAATTACAAGAAGAACTTTCAAATAAAGATATACCTATAGTTTTATTTATCGATGACTTACAATGGATAGATGATGAATCAGCAGAGTATATCTTGACACAGTTTATAAACGACATAAACAAGTTTAATATTTATATAGTGGCTACTATAAGACCAAGTGATTCATCAGTATCTTTAAAAAAAGTATATGCTAATAAAGAACAAAATTTTTATACGGTAGCACTTCTAAAAAAAGCAGGTATAAAAATATATGAAACAGTAGATATTGAAAATAAGATAGAAATAGTTGTTGAATCAGATATACCTACTGATAAACTAGACTTTCAACAAAGAGAAGAGCTTAAAGGATTAGACCTTACAACTCTAAACTCACTTATTTCTCAAGTAATGAAAGAGGAGAAGAATACAGAAAATATAGAGACTTTATCATCTATGATTATTGAGAAATTAGAAGATAAATATAGATCTGGAACTGTAAACACTCTATTTGCAGTAGAGACTATAAATATGCTTTGTGATGAGAAATTATATACAGAGAATAAAGAACTTCCAGAATATACAATAAAAGATAAACTTATTATTAGTAATCCAACTATAAAATTTAATCCAGATGTAAAAACTGAGTTTAAAGAAGCACTTGAAAATACATTTGCAATCTTAGATGCTAAATATCAAGATGCTTTTAAACATATAAATGCAGAACAAGGTGAAACAGATTTTAAACAAAAATTTAACCTTATGGCTTACGCAGTTTTAGAAGAGAGACTAAATATACTCAAAATATACTTTGCAGATCATGGAAATGCAGCTGTAAATACATTGCTATTTTCTTCTCTCCTTGGAACTCCATTTAATTCTACTGTAGTTAAAAATATTTTTAAATCAATAGAAACAACAAAAGAGAAATTACTTCAACCTTTAAAGAAGCACTTTTTAGGGAATAAAAAAGAAATAACTCTTACAGAAATTCATTATGAGATAATAGAAGAGGTTTATGAAATACTTTCAAGATATATTACATTTGATAATTCTTATGAATATAGACACTCACTTTTAAATATCTTTTTGGATAAACAATTTGAATATGAGTTAGATGTTATTTTTGGTAAAAATAATACAGATGCTAAAGATAAATTATATGAAATGATTTTAAAAGAAATAGCTAAGTGGGAAGATTTTTCTACAATTGAGTACTCATATTTAACAAACAATCAATATAATATTCGACTATTTTTAAAAAATACTAAATTAAATGTACTATATAAAGCATTTGAAAATAATAATGCTGAGTGGTTAGAACTATATATACAAACTTTATCTGATTTATTATTACTTTATATTAGTAATGAAGAATATACAAAGGCAATATTAATTGGAGAAAATATTATTGATTTAAAAAATAATTTAAATAAAGAATTATTTATAACTTATAAATTATATTTTATTAATTCGTTAAATTATTTAGTAAATATGTATATAGATATTAATGATATAGATAAAGCATATAAAATAATTATTGATGTTAAATCTAATCTTGAAAATGATGATAAGAGTAAACCATATTGTATTCAAACAGATATAATTTATGCAAGAATTTTAAAATTTCAAGGAAATATTACTAAAGGAATT